>NZ_PJBO01000066.1:0-23495 GCF_002836425.1 Planomicrobium sp. MB-3u-38
ATTGAGCTATCGAATCAGTGAACTTGCAACTCTATGTGAAGTGAATAAGGAAACCATCCGATACTATGAACGAAAAGAGCTATTGCAAGAACCTGTCAGGAATAATTCGGGGTATCGTATTTATTCAAAGGAAACGGTCAAACGGGTAGGATTTATCCGGCGGCTGCAGGAGTTGGGATTTTCATTGAATGAAATTTATAAATTATTGGGTGTTGTGGACAAAGACAATGTGCGCTGTGAAGATATGTTCGATTTTGTGTCCAGAAAAGAAGTGGAAGTCCGAAAGCAGATTGAGGATCTAAAGCGGGCGGAACGGATGCTGAGTGAGTTGAAAGAGCGGTGTCCAAATGAAAAAGAGTTGCATGAATGCCCGATTATTGATGTTTTGATGGAGGAGGAGTAGAACATGAACAAATACCGAGTGGATGTCCAAGGGATGACCTGCACAGGATGCGAAGAACACATTGCAGTCGCGCTTGAAGCGATTGGCGCAAAAGAGATCCAAGCCGATTTCCGAAAAGGTGAAGCTGTATTTAAACTGCCGGAAGACATGGAGGTTGAAAAGGCAAAAAAAGCAATTGCTGATGCCAAGTATCAGCCGGGAAAAGCAGAAGAAGTTCAAAAACCAAAAGCGATGCAACCGGATGAAGAAGGCGAGTATGACTACATCATCATCGGTTCCGGGGGCGCTGCCTTTTCTTCCGCCATCGAAGCTGTAAAATATGGGGCGAAAGTGGCGATGATTGAACGGGGAACGGTAGGCGGTACCTGTGTGAACATTGGCTGTGTTCCTTCCAAAACCTTATTACGGGCGGGAGAAATCAATCACTTGGCCAGGAACAACCCGTTTATCGGACTGCACACCTCTGCGAATGAAGTGGATTTGGCTCCGCTGGTCAAACAGAAAGACGAACTGGTGACGGATCTCCGGAACAAGAAATATGTCGATTTGATTGAAGACTACGGTTTTGAGTTGATCAAAGGGGAAGCCAGGTTTATAGATGAACACACCATTGAAGTGGACGGCCTGAAGCTATCTGCCAAACGGTTTCTGATTGCGACGGGGGCGGCTCCGGCTGTGCCAGCCATTTCCGGATTGGAAGAAGTGGATTACTTGACCAGCACGACCTTGTTGGAGCTAAAGAAAGTGCCGAAACGCCTGACAGTCATCGGTTCCGGCTATATTGGTGTGGAATTGGGCCAGCTATTTCACCATCTCGGTTCAGAAGTCACACTGATGCAAAGAAGTTCGCGTTTGTTCAAGGAATATGATCCGGAAATCTCGGAAGCCCTAACGAAAGCTTTGACCGAACAAGGCATTCGGTTAGTGACCGGTGCCACGTACGAGCGAATTGAACAGGTCGGAGAGGTGAAAAAAGTTTATGTCGAGGTGGATGGTCAGAAGCGGATCATCGAATCTGATCAATTGCTGATTGCAGCCGGCCGAACGCCCAATACGGAAAACTTGAATCTGCAGGCGGCGGGTGTTGAAACAGGGGGCCTTGGAGAAATTCGGATTGATGATTATGCCAAAACCACCAATGAACGGATTTATGCAGCAGGTGATGTGACGCTCGGTCCTCAATTTGTTTATGTCGCGGCATATCAAGGAAGAGTGGCAGCAGGAAATGCGGTCGGCGGGCAGAATGAAAAACTGGATTTGGCCATTGTACCGGGGGTAACGTTTACAGCTCCGGCGATTGCCACGGTCGGCTTGACAGAGAAACAGGCAAAAGAAAACGGCTATGATGTCATCACTTCCGTCCTGCCGTTGGAGGCTGTTCCGCGAGCGCAAGTGAACCGGGAAACAACCGGAGTATTCAAGTTGGTGGCGGATGCGACAACACGCCAGCTGCTGGGCGGGCATATCGTAGCGGAAAATGCTGGGGATGTCATCTATGCGGTGACACTTGCTGTGAAATTCGGTTTGACCATCGAAAATCTTAGCGAAACCCTCGCGCCGTATCTAGCCATGGCCGAAGGTTTGAAACTGGCTGCGCTAACGTTCGACAACGATGTTTCTCAGTTGTCATGTTGTGCCGGATAAAAATGCCCATTGTTGAAGATTCAAGCTGTTGATTGGGAGCCCATTTGAACAATTAGGAAGCAGAAGAATAGATCAATCACATTGCGACAGCCGTTCGATTATTTGACTGGATTGGAGCAAGTACTTGCTTAATTAGAATCTCTATCATGTTATGGGAACCAATAGGCTCATCGAAGCTTATCTTCTCTCTTTTTTGTGTGCAAAAGTGCTGGCTGAAAATTTTTGACTTAGTTAATCTAAATAGGGAGTCGCTCATATATTTAGTTTTTTCTTTCCATAAAGGAGTGCCATCATGAACGTATTTGAAAAGTTTCAAACTGTTATCATTTTATCGGCAGTAGGTATCGGACTTTTACTGGGACAGTTTGTTTTTTTTGAAACTTACGCAGAGTCTTTTATCGTTCCATTTTTACTGCTGATGCTCTATGGATTATTTCTAACCATTCCCTTGCAGCATCTAAAAGATGCCTTTAAAAACAGGAAATTTCTAAGTGCCAATACCATTATCAATTTTGTCTGGACGCCTTTAGTAGCGTGGGGGCTGGGAGCTATCTTCCTTGCTGATCATCCAGCCCTATGGATTGGTTTTATCATGCTGATGGTGACTCCATGTACAGATTGGTACTTGATGTTCACTTCCATTGCCAAAGGAAATGTCCCCTTATCCACTTCCGTTTTGCCGATTAACTTGATTCTGCAGGTCGTGCTTTTGCCGGTTTACCTGTTCATTTTCGCCGGCACGATTGAATCCATTCCGTTATCGACCATTGGAGAAAGCATTCTACTGGTACTGGTGATTCCTTTCGCTCTTGCCCATTTGACCCGTTATGCCTTGAGTAAGAAAGAAGTCTTCTTAAATAAGAAGTTGGTTCCCTTTTTTGCTACTGCACAAATCATCTTTTTATCCCTAGCAATTATGGCCATGTTTGCTTCAGAAGGAAATTATTTAATCAATAATCTTGAGGTCATTTCTGTATTAATCATACCGGTGTTACTTTTCTTCGTTATTAATTTCGTGCTTGCACAAACAGTAGGGAAAGCCATGAAGTTTTCGTACGAAGATACAGTGAGCCTAAGTCTTACCATCATTGCACGCAATTCGCCCGTTTCGTTAGCGATTGCGGTCATCGCTTTTCCAGATCAACCCTTGATTGCGTTAGCGTTAGTGATTGGTCCGCTTATTGAATTGCCCGTGTTAGCAATCGCTTCTCAAGTATTGCTCTCATTAAGAAAAACCAGTCCACCGAAAAATCTCAATTAGTAATTTGCCGGAAGCAGATAGTGATTAGAAAATAATTATTTTAAGTTTATATATCATGATGTTACCGGAAGTATTAACTGAACACACAGTACTTATTATAGAAGGAAAATAAATGGGAAGACGGATTGCCTGGCAATCTGTCCTTCTTTTTTTATTTTATATATACTTTGTGCGGCGAATTTTATAAAAAAATAAGAAAAAGCACTTGAACATATAAGTATATGCTGATATGCTGTTATTGGTTTTAGAAATAATATAATAAATGAATCAAAGAGATGACATATTGTCAGTAAAGTGAAGAGGTGAAAAACAGATGGAAGTAAAAGCGAAGGAAATTGAAATCGAAAAAGCCAGCATGGTCTTAAAGCTCTTAGGGGATAAAACCAGGCTTTCAATGATGAAACTGTTGGAACAGAACGAATGCTGCGTATGTGAATTTGTGGAGATCTTCGGCATCAGCCAGTCAGCCATTAGCCAGCATCTAAGGAAACTCCGGGATGTCGGGTTGGTGAAGGAAAATCGGAAAGGCCAGTGGATTTTCTACTCGCTGAATAAAGAAAGCGACATGTATGAAATGGTTCTTAACATCATGGAATTCATTCCTAGTCAGGATGAGAGAATTCGTGAATTGGAAAAACAAGGACTAAGAATCAGTTGTGAATAGTGGAGGGAAGTAAATGGTACAAGGAATTTTAGCATCCGTGATCTTCCTCCTCACACTGGTACTCGTCATCTGGCAGCCACGGAATCTTTCGATTGGGTGGTCAGCTATTGGGGGGGCAGTACTTGCTTTGCTGGTTGGAGTCGTTGATTTTCAAGATGTACAAGATGTATTTGGAATTGTGTGGAATGCCACACTTGCTTTTATCGCCATCATCATCATTTCGTTGATTTTGGATGAAATCGGCCTCTTCGAATGGTCAGCGCTTCACATGGCGCAAATTGCAAAAGGGAACGGCGTGCGCATGTTTGTCTTCGTCAGCATCCTTGGTGCTTTTGTGGCGGCCTTGTTTGCGAACGACGGGGCAGCCCTGATTTTGACGCCGATCGTTCTGGCGATGGTCCGAAACTTGAATTTCTCGGAAAAAATGATTTTTCCGTTTATCATGGCCAGTGGATTCATTGCCGATACGACATCCTTGCCGTTGGTCGTCAGTAACCTGGTGAACATTGTCTCGGCTGACTTTTTCGGCATCGGGTTTGTGGAATACGCGTCCCGTATGATCGTGCCGAACCTATTCGCCTTAGTGTCCAGTATCTTGGTGCTGTATTTGTTCTTCCGTAAGGATATTCCGAAAGATTACGATGTGACAAACTTAAAGAAACCGAACGATGCCATCAAAGACCACAAGATGTTCAGACTTTCGTGGTTTGTTCTAGCGATTCTGCTTGTGGGGTATTTCTCCAGTGAATTCATCGGTGTTCCGGTTTCGATTGTCGCGGGCATCATCGCCATCTTCTTTTTGCTGATGGCGCAGAAAAGTCCGGCAGTCCGGACGCGGATCATTTTGCGCGGTGCGCCGTGGAACATCGTCTTTTTCTCACTCGGCATGTATGTCGTAGTGTACGGACTCCGCAATGTCGGCTTGACGAGTGTTTTGGCGGACGTCATCCAAGTTGCGGCAGAGCAAGGCTTGTTTGTCGCCACGATTTCGATGGGCTTTATTGCGGCCATTTTGTCATCGGTGATGAACAATATGCCAACCGTAATGATCAACGCGCTCGCCATTTCCGAGACACAAACGTCCGGAACCATTCGCGAAGCACTCATTTATGCGAACATCATCGGATCAGATTTGGGTCCGAAAATCACGCCGATTGGATCTCTTGCCACGTTGCTGTGGCTCCATGTGTTGTCGCTGAAAGGCGTGAAAATCTCCTGGGGCACGTATTTCAAGGTCGGGATTATCTTGACGGTTCCGGTGCTTCTGTCAACACTCATCGGGCTGTATCTATGGTTATTGATTCTCTAGAAAAAATACAGAATTCAAAAAGGAGTTTTTATCATGACGAAAAAAACATTGTATTTCCTCTGCACAGGCAACTCATGCCGCAGCCAGATGGCGGAAGGCTGGGGGAAAGAAATCTTGGGAGACGAATGGCAGGTATTGAGTGCTGGGATTGAAGCGCATGGCTTGAACCCGAACGCGGTGAAAGCGATGAACGAAGTGGACATCGACATCTCCAATCAAACGTCGGACATTATTGACATGGACACCCTGAACAATGCTGACTTTGTCGTCACGCTTTGCGGCGATGCTGCAGACAAGTGTCCGATGACGCCTCCTCATGTAAAGCGCGATCACTGGGGCTTTGTGGATCCGGCAAAAGCAGAAGGAACAGAAGAAGAAAAATGGGCCGTGTTCCAAAGCGTCCGTGATGAAATCGGAGAACGCATCCGTCAATTCGCCGAAACAGGAAAGTAACAAAAAAGCCGTGACCTTGTGTCCGGCTTTCTTTCTCAATAGAACATTAGCATATTCTAATATCGTAATGGAGGAATTCATCATGAAAAAAATTGAAATCTTTGACCCGGCCATGTGCTGTTCGACAGGCGTCTGCGGTCCTGTCGTAGACCCGGATTTGACGCGCATCGCCTCTGCGGTTTATTCGCTGGAGAAAAAGGGCTTTGAAATTACCCGTTACAATTTAACGAACGATCCAAGTGCGTTTGTAGAAAATGAAGTTGTCAATCAAATGCTGGTTGAGAAAGGGCCGGAAGCACTTCCATTGGTCCTCGTTGATAACGAAGTGGTCAAAGTGGCGGAGTATCCGACAAATGAAGAACTGGCCGAATGGTCCGGAACCGCACCAGCCGAATTGCTGGAAAAGCCACGGGTTCGCGTGTCCGTTAATTTTGGCAACTAAAGGAGAGAAGCACATGTATTCACTGTTCAATCCGAAAAAGATGCCCTTGACGCCATTCTTGTTCTTTACCGGAAAAGGCGGTGTCGGCAAAACGTCGACAGCTTGCGCCACGGCCGTGGCACTTGCCGATCAAGGGAAGAACGTGCTGCTGGTCAGCACGGACCCCGCATCCAATCTACAAGACGTGTTGGAAGTCGAATTGACGAATGAGCCGATGGCCATTCCAAGCGTTGCGAATCTATTTGCGTGCAACATCGATCCGGAGGAATCGGCCCGGGCTTACAAGGAAAACGTGGTTGGTCCTTATCGTGGAAAATTGCCAGACACGGTGTTGGCAACCATGGAAGAGCAGTTGTCCGGCGCTTGCACCGTAGAAATTGCGGCTTTTGATGAATTTTCACACCTGTTGGCGGACGAAACCATCTTGACGCAATACGATCATGTCTTGTTTGATACGGCACCGACCGGCCATACCTTGCGGCTGTTGCAGCTGCCGACGGCATGGAGTGGGTTCCTGAATGAAAGCACACATGGGGCTTCTTGCTTGGGGCCGCTGGCGGGGTTAGAAGGAAAGAAAGAGATGTATGCCAAAGCGGTTGCCTCCCTCTCCGACCGGGAAAAGACGACGCTGTTATTGATTGCGCGTCCGGACAACTCGTCGTTGTTTGAAGCGGACCGGGCTTCTGCGGAACTGAAAGAGATTGGCATCCGGAACCAGTTGCTGATTGTGAACGGACTGCTGCAGACGCACCAGCCGGAAGATGCCGTATCGACCGCATTCTATAGCCGACAGCGCTTAGCTTTACAGGAAACACCGGAAGCGTTAAAGCAAGTGATGACCTTCTCGCTGCCATTCGTATCGTATTCGTTGACGGGTATAGAAAATCTTCGGCACCTATTCAGTTCGTATGCCATCACAACAGTTGAACTGGAAGAGACAGACGAAGAAGCGTTAGCTCTTCCGGGGTTGAACCAAGTGATTGAGGATTTCGCAGAAAAAAATACCCGTGTTATTTTCACAATGGGCAAAGGCGGCGTAGGCAAAACGTCGATTGCGTCAGCCATTGCAGTCGGATTGTCTGAAAGAGGACACCGCGTCCATTTGACCACGACAGACCCAGCTGCCCATTTGGACTATACGTTTGCAGGCAGTGAAACACGCGACAACCTGTCCATTAGCAGCATCAACCCGGAAATCGAAGTCGCACGCTACAAACAGACGGTTCTTGCCAATGCCGGAACCGGACTGAGCGAAGAAGAATTGGCTTATCTGCAAGAAGATCTGGAGTCGCCTTGTACGGAAGAAATCGCGTTATTCCAGGCATTTGCGGCGGTCGTCGAGAAATCGGAGAACGAAATTGTTGTGATTGATACGGCCCCGACCGGCCATACATTGTTGTTGCTGGATTCGACGGAAGCTTACCACAAAGAGATGAGCCGTTCGACCGGGGACGTGCCGGAGAACGTGAAGAAGCTGTTGCCGCGTTTGCGCAATCCGCAAGAAACCGGCGTCGTTATCGTGACGCTGGCGGAAGCGACGCCCGTACTCGAAGCGGCACGGCTGCAAGAGGACTTGAAGCGCGCCCAGATCGAGCCCAAATGGTGGGTCATCAACCAAAGCTTGTACGCCACGGAAACGACAGACCCGATTTTACGCGGCCGGGCACGTTCCGAGAAGAAATGGATCAAAAAAGTGGACGAAGAACTGGCGCCAAAATGCGCTGTGATCCCCTGGCTGCAGGAAGAAAAAGTCGGCTACACCCAGTTGAAAGAATTCATCCTATAACCCGTTGGAGGGAATCAATATGCATAAAGTAGTCATTCTAGGAACAGGACCTGCCGGATTGACGGCAGCGATTTATTTAGCAAGAGCCAACATGAATCCTCTTATTATTGAAGGCGATCAGCCGGGCGGACAATTGACGCTGACAACCGAAGTTGAGAACTTCCCCGGCTTTGTCGATGGGGTCATGGGCCTGGAATTGATGGACAACATGCGCAAACAAGCGGAACGTTTCGGTGCCGTATTCAAAAGCGGTTGGGTGACGGCAGTGGATGCCTCCCAGCAGCCGTTTAAATTACAGGTCAGCGGCTTAGGTGAAGTGGTGACGGAAGCGCTGATTCTATCAACCGGTGCTTCGGCTAAACTCCTGCAGATCCCGGGGGAGACCGAGAACATTGGTTCAGGCGTCAGCACCTGCGCGACCTGTGACGGTTTTTTCTATCGCGGGAAAAAGATCATCGTCGTAGGCGGAGGCGATTCGGCCATGGAAGAAGCGAGCTTCTTGACGAAGTTTGCAGATGAAGTGGTCATCGTCCATCGCCGCAATGAATTGCGGGCGTCCAAAATCATGCAGGACCGTGCCAGACAGAACAAAAAGATTTCGTGGAAATTAAACAACACACCGGTTGAAGTCATCAGCAACGGAACGAAAGTGACCGGGTTGAAAGTATTGAACGGCGAGACAGAGGCCGAAGAGGTTATTGAAACGGACGGCATCTTTGTCGCCATCGGCCACACGCCGAACACGGCTTTCCTGAACGGGCAAATTAACACCGATGAAACAGGCTATATTCAGGTCGTGCCAGGCACAACGGAAACAAACATTCCAGGCATCTTTGCCTGCGGCGATGTTCAGGACAAACGGTATCGCCAAGCGATTACCGCAGCCGGATCCGGGTGCATGGCGGCAATGGACACCGAACGTCACCTCGAAGGCCAGGAAATCATCGACTGGAGCCAAACGTTATCAGAAAAGGCGGAAGCACAATGAGCAAAAATTATCAGGAACTGGTAAAGGACCGCATTTTCATTGGCGGCGCAGCGGATGCCAAGGATGCAGTCAACACAGAACAGGTTGACCTTGTGGTGGATTTGCGGGCAGAAGTGACCGAAGGCGAGTACGAATACCTCCGGGTCCACAGCCCGATCGTGGATGATTCCGACGACCAGCAGGATGAATCGGTCAAGAAAGCGATCGATCAAGTGGTGGACGCCTATAACGACGGCAAGAAAATCTATTTCCACTGTGCAGGCGGCAGCAACCGGACCGGCACGGTGGCCATCGGTACGCTATTATCCATCGGCAAAGCCAATAGTATCGAAGAAGCGGAAGCGCAGGCGAAATCCGTTCGCGAGAAAATCAATGTGAAACCGCCGTTGAAGGAATCCCTTCAGCGGATTTTCCCAGAAGCCTAATGAATGATAGAATTAAAACCGAAAATGAATCCAAAAGGAGAGGTACAACCTATGATGATCACAAATGAAGCCAAACAATACATCCAATCGATTCTGGAAGAGCAGAAAGCCGAAGGCATGCGGATTCACGCAGTAGCTGGGTGCTGTGGACCGCAAATCGGCCTGTCGCTGGATGCACCAGAAGCAACAGATGAAGTACTGGACATCAACGGCATCCGGATGGCAATTGCTGTTGAAGCAAAAGATGCATCAGACAGCTTAACATTAGATTTTGAAAAACAAGGGGAACAATCGGGTCTGGTCATGGTCGGTGCACCGGCTGGTTGTTAAGTAGAAAAATCTGTATTTTTTAATATTTACTTAGCTAAAAAGCATCCAATCTACAATACTGTAGATTGGATGCTTTTTTAAAAATTGACGCTTGATTTAAATTTACGAATCGGATTTTCCAACTCCGGCCTTCTTCAAGGAATCCATATCAATTCCTGTGTCCTTGCAGCAGTCTACTAATTCGCCATTAACTGCAACGGCCGGCACCGTTTGAACACCGTAAGCTTTTGCTTTCTCCCGGCATTCATTCGTTTCACAGCCTTTATTCAAATCGTAAACAGTAACTTCACAATTATCGCAAGCCAGGTCGTTGACTTGCTGTACCGTGTCATCACATAAATAACACCCTGCTGTAAATATTTCAACTCGTCTTTTAGCCATTCTTAATTCACTCCTTCAAGTTTTTGAATGATGGGACATTCGTCTTTAGCGACCTTCGAACGAGGGCACTTTCCTGCCAGGTCTTCCAATAAATTTTTCATACTTTTTAACTCTTGAATCTTAACTTCTACTTCTTCTGCTTTGTTCATCATAAAATGATGCATTTCTTCTGCATGAAATTCATGTTCTCTCGAGACTGATAAAAGTTTTTTGATTTCTTCGAGGCTAAATCCTAAGCCTTGTGCTCTCTTGATAAACCGGATGTCTTCAATGACTTCAGCGAAGAAAATTCTGTAACCGGAATCGGTTCGGGGAGATTCCGAAATTAACCCGTATTTCTCATAATAGCGAATGGTTTCGATATTCACGTTGGCCGCCTTGGCTACTTCACCAATTTTCATTTCTTCTCTCCCTCCCTTTGAATACAGTATAAACCCTAAACCTAACTACAGGGTCAAGCGGTTTGAAATCCTTTCACTTGGTTAATTAAAGGTTATTAAAATTGAAGTTATTTTATAGAAAAGAAGAAGAGACATACTCAATTAATTCATTTTCTCATTCTTCTGGAAACAAGAATTTTAAATGGTTTCTGAAAAAGTAAATCACGTTTAACTTGTGAATTCTATCGAATTCACAAGAGAAGATTCAGGTATAGTCGGTTTACATATCAGTAGTTATCAGAAGTTGCTGAATACAAAGGAGGAGAAGAGGTTGCTACAAGCACATCTTCTCTCCCTATTAATTTGTTAAAGTACTTTTACTAACGCTTTTCTAATACCCTTTTTAAGTTTTGTTCCTTATGACTACAAAGTGAATTGAATGAAAATAGATATATAGAAAATGCAAGTACGTAAGGTGAAAGAAAGTAGCTGAGTATCAAAATTTTATGCCTTAAAAGCTCTGTATGCCCGTAACGTGCCGACCACGGTTGAAAATTGCCCCGTCTCTTCAATTGCAGCAAATCCGGTTTCTTTCAAGAGATTCGGAATAATGCCTTTGACATGAGGGGAAGTGGTCTCGAACCCGTCTAACAACTGGACGGGTAAGAATGCAACACGCATCAAACCGTTTTGCGGCTTCTCAAAATCAATAATATGGAATTGGCCGCCCGGTTTGAGTGTCCGGCGAACTTCCTCAAAAGTTTCCTTCTTCTTCTCTAGCGTCAGATGATGAATAAATAAACTGGTAAAGACATGATGAAACAGATTATTAGAAAAGGGAAGCCGGTCAGAAAATCCTTCCTTGAAGCTAATTCCATTAGTTTGATTTCTGTTGATTTTTTCTTTCGCAATTGCTACTATTTTCGGGTCCGCATCGACTCCAATCACTTGAACGTGAGAATGTGATTGCCGTATTAAGAGCGCCAAGGTTCCTGTGCCGCAAGCTAGATCCATCACCACTTCCTCAGGTTGAAGGGCTGCTTGATTGACCAAATGCATTTTAAGCTTTTTTTCCTGCATCCCCCATTGAATTAACGGATCGTAGAACCGGGTCATCCAGCGGTATTTGAGTGCCGGTATATACGCATTGTTCTTATCTATCTTCATGAAGTTCGCATCCTTTCAATTAAGTGGATTTTTTGTTCCGAATAATTCCGTTTTGAAAAAAGAGAGAACTCGCTAATCTATTCGATTTATCATCACTTCAGAATGTCATAGATACTCGTATAAAAACAAACCGGCCTGCGCTTATGAATGTGCAGACCGGCCTCGATGTGTTTTCGCTATAAGTTATTTTCTGTTTAGCATATGAATTGGGTGTCCCATGATTCCTTCCGCAGCTTCCATCAGTGGCTCCGGTAACGTAGGGTGGGCGTGAATCGTTAGGCTGAGGTCTTCGGCAGTCGCTCCGGTCTCAATGGCAAAGACCGCTTCGGCAATAAGGGACGATACTTCCGGTCCAACCATCTGGACGCCCAACACTCTTTTGGTCTCTTTTTCAGCCACAATCTGTACAAAACCATCGGCATCGGAAATGGATAAAGCGCGACCGTTCGCTTGGAACGGAAAACGACTGGAAACTGTATCATAACCCTGTTCTTTTGCCGCTTTTTCGGTCAATCCGGTATACGCAACTTCCGGATCGCTGAAGATAACAAACGGCATCGCTTGAAAATCAATGACGCTTTTTTGGCCGCTTGCCACCTCTGCCGCAATTTTGCCTTCATAACTCGCTTTGTGGGCCAGAAGGTCACCGCCTGCACAATCACCGATCGCGTACACATGGTCAACCGTGGTTCGACATTGGTTATTTATCTTGATAAACCCGCGTTGATCAAGTCCCACACCAATATTTTCTAAGCCGATGTTTCCTGTGTTCGGTTTTCTCCCGATGGAAACCAAGCAGTAATCGCCATTAATGACCTCGTCTTTGCCATCCACTTGAACCCGGACATTGACTTCTTCACCTGTATTTTCACCGCCTTGGACCATGGCATTGGTGATGACGGTGATGCCCATATCTTTTAAGTGACGTTTAACCACATTTGTCAGTGCTGAGTCCGTTCCCGGAAGAATGGTATCCGTTCCTTCCAGGATGGTCACTTTCGCCCCGAATTTGGCATAGGCTGTTCCGAGTTCCAATCCGATATACCCGCCGCCGACCACCACGAGATGTTTCGGCACTTCCTGGAGCGTCAAAGCTTCTGTTGATGAGAGAATCCGTTCTTGATCGAACGGCAGGCTTTTCAGTTCGGTCGGCAGGGAACCGATTGCCAGAATCAGATCTTTGTACGTATAAAGCTGTTCTCCGTCTACGGTTTTGATTTTTACCTGATGGGATTCTGTCAAATAAGCTACCCCGCTAATGACTTCCACGCCATTGCCTTTCAGCAAGGTCTGGACTCCACTCGTGAGTTTGTTCACAATGCCATCCTTCCATTTCACGACTTCGGGCATGTCCACTTCCACTTCACCCGAAACCTTAATGCCCATAAACCCGGCATGTTGGATGTGTTTCACTCGTTCAGAAGCACTGATCAGCGCCTTGGAAGGAATACATCCGCGGTTCAGGCAAACGCCACCCAATTCGGCCTTATCCACCAACACCACTTTTTTCCCTAGTTGTGCCGCACGTATGGCCGCCACATAACCGCCCGATCCGGCTCCGATCACCAATAAATCAATTTCCTTTTTTGCTTCTTCAGTCATTTCTGTTTCCTCCTTCGGCATTTGGTCATTGAAGAAATGTTGAGTCTACTTATTTTTATTTCGCAAGAGGAGGACCTGCACTAACCAATGCGGTGCTTAGTGACAGGGAAGCCCCTTTTAAAACTCCATACCCTTTATTTCGAGGATTAAATAAGAACATGCTTTAGACTGGATGAGCAATAGTATGTAGTTCAGAAAAGAGCTTTCCATTTGGCTGGAAAGCTCTTTTCGTTACTCTTTTACGCGCAGCAGCCGCAAGCTGTTGAGCGCGACCAAGAGGGTAGCGCCCATGTCGGACATGATGGCGATCCACAGGGTCAACCAACCCGGGATGACCAATAGCAACGCGATCACTTTGATGCCGATTGCAAACGTGATGTTCGCTTTGATGATGTTCAGGGATTTCCGGCTCAATTTCACCGTGAATGGCAGTTTGCTCAAATCATCGCCCATCAAGACCACATCAGCGGTCTCCATCGCGGTATCGGTTCCGGCACCACCCATGGCAATTCCGACAGTAGAAGCAGCGAGTGCCGGAGCATCGTTCACGCCGTCTCCAATCATCGCGACGTTGCCGTATTCGGCTCGTAAGCGTTTGATGACATTCAGTTTGTCCTCCGGCATCAGCTCGGCCTGAATTTCGGTGACACCGATCTGCTGGCCAATGGCCTGACCGGTTCCTTTGTTGTCACCCGTCAGCATGATCGTCTTCTTGATGCCCATTTCATGCAATTTAGCGATGACTTCCTTGCTGGATTCACGGACTTCATCTGCCACGGCAATGACCGCCAGGATATTCTGTTCCGTTCCGATGATCATCGCCGTCTTGCCCTGATTTTGAAGAGCTGTGACGTTTTGTTCCAAGTTCTTATCGGCACTTGCGGCGCCCAGCTCATTGAAGAGAATCGGGCTGCCGATGTAGTACGTGATCCCTTCTACGGTCCCTTTAATCCCTTTGCCGGTAATGGATGAGAAGTCCTCGACCAAGACCGAAGAATAAGAAATGATTTCTGCGTCCGCTTTTTTCATAATGGCCGAAGCAAGAGGGTGCTGTGAGCGATACTCCAGCGCTGTGACGATGGAAAGCAGTTCTTTTTCATTGAGATCCTTGTTCAATACCTCAAAGTCCGTGACGACGGGAACCCCTTTGGTCAGGGTGCCGGTCTTGTCAAACGCAATCGCTTTGATGGCGCCCATTTCTTCCAGGTACACGCCGCCTTTTACCAGAACGCCTTTTTTCGCTGCGTTGCCAATCGCGGATACAATCGAAATTGGAGTCGAAATGACCAATGCACACGGACAACCTACGACTAGCACAGCCAGCCCTTGGTAGACCCAGGTTTCCCAGCTGGCGTCAAACAAGAGGGGAGGGACAATGGCCACGAGTGCGGCAACGGCCATGATGATCGGTGTATAATATTTGGCGAATTTATCGACAAACGCCTGTGAAGGAGCGCGTTCGCCTTGCGCTTCCTCGACCAGGTGAATGATTTTCGCAATGGTCGTGTCTTCGACCAGTTTGGTGATTTTAACTTCCAGCAGACCTTCTTCATTCAGCGTGCCGGCGAAGACTTCATCATCCACCGTTTTGGCGACGGGCACGGATTCACCGGTAATCGTTGCCTGATTGACTGCCGAGTAGCCGTTGACCACCATACCGTCCATCGCAATCTTTTGCCCGGGTTTGACGATCATGATATCCCCGACGGCAATGTCGTCCACCGAAATCAACTGTTCTTGTCCATTTCGACGAACCAGTGCCTCTTTCGGGGCAATGTCCATCAACGAACGGATGGATTGTCGGGCCCGGTCCATGGAATAGCGTTCCAATGCTTCACTGATGGCGAAGAGAATCACCACGATGGACGCTTCCGCCCATTCGCCGATAAAAGCGGCCCCGATGACAGCAACCGTCATGAGTGTCTTCATATCGAAATCCAGGCGTATCAAGTTCTGGAAGCCGACTTTAAAGAGCGAGTATCCGCCAATGACGATGGCTGCCACGAACAGGAGGGATGTCATCAGGTTTTCTTCCCCGTTGACGAACTGGGAAATGTACCCGAAGACGATCAACAGGGTGGAGTAGAGCAAGACGTTGTACTTTTGGTAGAACGGCACTTTCTTCTCCTTTGCAGTCGTCGTTTTATCGGTTTCCGTTTTCGGACCGGCTGGCCGGCCTGTGATTTCAGGAGCGACCTTCAAATTTTCAAAGGCACCGGCTTTCTCCAATTCTTCAACCGAGGCCGTCCCGTAAACGGAAATTTTCGAAGCGCCGAAATTCACTTTCGCATCCTGGACACCGGGAATCTGCTTGACGTTGTTCTCAAACTTCCCGGCACAGTTGGCGCACGTAAAGCCTTCCACCCGGAAGACATTTTTTTCTTCGACTGCCACGTTCACTTCGGGAGCCGTCTGGCGTTTCGGTTTTTCCGGTGCCACTTTCAAGTTTTCAAATGCACCGGCTTTTTCCAATTCTTCAACCGAGGCCGTCCCGTAAACGGAAATTTTCGAAGCCCCGAAATTCACTTTCGCATCCTGGACACCGGAAATCTGCTTAACATTCTTCTCAAATTTCCCGGCACAGTTGGCACACGTAAAGCCTTCCACCCGGTAAACCGTTTTGTCTTCTGTTTCCTTTGTTTTTTCAACCAACTTCAACAACCTCCTTCTGATGGAGGAAGGCCACTTGCACCAAGTGTTTCACATGCGCGTCATCCAACGAATAATAGACCAATTTGCCTTCTTTGCGGTATTTCGCCAACCCCATATTTTTTAACAGGCGCAGGTGGTAGGAGGCGGTTGCGGTGGAAGAGCCGATGATATTCGCAACGTCGCACACACAAAGTTTGTCCTCCAGCGATAAGGCATAGGCGATCTTGATACGCGTATCATCCGACAACGCCTTGAAGATCTTCGCCACTTCCAATGGATTCTGTTCTGCCAGCTGTTGCTGGACTCGTTCCACCTTTTCTTCATCTATACAGACCACATCACAAATCTCTTTTGCCAATTTCTTTCACTCCTTTTTCTGACTCGCTGTTTTACAGCAGTCTTTCTTTTCTATAGAAAACAAAACTCGAAAACCATATCAGCTCACTAAACTCCAAAGGAAACGGAATGTCCCGTTCTCCACCATGATCAAGATGCCCAGTCCGATAAAGACGACCGGCACAATCCAGCGTTCCCATTTCTCGATTGTTTCCGAGATTGATTTAACGGAGGCCAAACGGTAGCTGAGGTAACACAAAACAGCTGTCATAATGGCAAAGACAACAAGCATCACAACGGTCTCACTCAAATTTAAGGTTGAAAAATAGGGTATGTAGACACCGATGTTGTCACCGCCAGCCGCCAGTGTAATGACTGTGACGGTTACAAAAAAACGATTGGATTTTCCGGAAGACAAGCGGGACAGGATATCCTCTTCGTCGTTCTCCTCTTCCTCTTCCTCTTTAAACCACACTTTGATTCCCAGATAAATTGGAATCAGTCCGAGCAGCCCGACCCAATGTTCCGGAACGAAGGTAAGACCGGATGCAGCCAATAGACTGACGCCAACCAATAGGGCTGTCCCCAAATACTGACCGACGACAATGGATTTTAATTGGCCGGATTTTTTGGTCTGTGAAAACAGAATCAATAAAATGATGACGTAATCAATACTTGTCGCAATATAAGCTGCAACAGCGGAAAAAATTGTCGTAATCAGCACCACCAACTCCTTTGTGAATACTAGAACCAACTAATATCCTTCTAATAGTTAAACATTCAAACGAACGTTTGATTAATGCAAGTGTACAAAGATTTCGCTAGATTGTCAATGATACATTCAAATGATTGTTTTAATATTTGAGTATGCTTGTTAGAATGAACGAAGTAATAGATTTTGCGATTATGAATAAGTGACGAATTTTAAAAAACACCTGTAATCTATGGCAAATCAGTAGTGATAGGAAAACAAGTTGAATATTAATTTAGCCATTGAGTAAGCACGACCACATGAACGATTGGCCACTTATTAATGTTATGCATATTTTGATGTTTCCGGGGAATAGATGACTAAAGGACAGATGATTCTGCTGTGCATTTAGAATCCACGTAATTTTTCTAAAATCGAAACTAAAACAGGAGTCAGGGAAAGGGGACGTATCATGGCAAAAGCTCATAAATCCACCAAGAATATCAAGTTGGCTTTCATGATCAACCTTCTATTTTCAATAGGAGAACTCATTGGCGGCTTTTTAATTAACAGTGTCGCAATCATGTCTGATGCTATTCATGATCTAGGAGACGCTATTGCTTTAGGGATTTCTTGGTTTCTACAAAACTTTTCAAATAAAGAAGGGGATGAGAAGTTTTCGTTCGGCTATAAACGTTTTTCCCTTTTGGGCGCATTAATCAATGCAGCTGTTTTGATTGCTGGCTCTATTTATATTTTTACTCAGGCTATCCCTTTGCTGTTTAATCCGGAACATTCCAATGCCCAAGGGATGATTTGGTTTGCCATTGTAGGCGTTCTTTTAAATGGTTATGCAGCTTTCAAGTTACATAAAGGAAAATCAGTAAATGAAGGAGTCCTGTCCTGGCATATGCTCGAAGATGTTTTAGGATGGGTGGCAGTACTGATTGTCGGCATTGTTCTGCTGTTCAAGGATATTCATATCCTCGACCCGATTTTATCCCTGGCAATTGCCCTGTTTATTTTAGTGAACGTTGTGCGCAATCTTACTAAAACCATGAAAATTCTGTTAGAAGGCGTGCCCGAAGGAATTGATATAGAAGAAATACAGGCGAAAATCGAGAAAATTCCAGGGGTATTGTCTGTCGGGGATTTAAATATTTGGTCGATCGACGGAGAAGAGAATGCACTGAATCTACATCTTTCTGTTGAGGGAGATAACCTTGCGGATTCAGCCGCTATAAAAGAAAAAGTAAGAAAGGCTACTTCCGACCTGAGGATTGTCCATTCCGCCATTGAATTGGAATGGAAAGACCGCTAATAACCTTCCTTTTAGTGCGTATGATTTCTAAGGGAACTCTCAATAGCTTTCTAGGAGTTGCTTAAGTAAAAGAGAGAAAAGGGCAAATTTAAAAGCCTCTTTTCTCTCTTTTGGTCTGTATAAGTTTGTAAAAAAGTACTTTTACAAACACTTTATAGTAATCCTATTTTAAAAAAGTCTGGACCAGATTATCTAGATCTTAACAAACGAAGCCCATTGAGAATTACAACCAATGTACTTCCTTCATGAATAATGACGCTGATTGCTATATCCGTTAATCCTAATAAGGTAACGATAATTAGAAATGCTACAACTGTCATTGAGAAAATAATATTTTGCCAAATAACACGATTCATTTTTAAGGAAATCTGATGAGCTTTTACTAATTTGGATAAATCGTTTTTCATTAAAACTAGATCAGATACATCTACTGCAACATCCGTACCATCTCCCATAGCAATTCCGACATCTGCTTTCACAAGAGCAGGTGCGTCATTTACACCATCGCCCACCATAGCGGTTATGCCATAGTTTTCTTTTTGTTGATCTATAATATTAGATTTGTCTTCCGGCATAACATTAGCGATAACTTCATCCAGTCCTAACTGTTCAGCAACCGCCTTTCCGGTCATTTCAGAATCACCAGTAATTAAAGTAGTGCGTATACCTAGTTTTTTAAAATACTCAATAGTTTCTTTCGCATGTTCACTTGGAATATCCATTAGCCCAATCAGACCAATGACTTCTTCATCTTCTGCTACATATACGACTGTCTTACCTTCTGATGCCCATTCACTATTTAAATGAATATATTCATCTGAAACACCGTCAAAAGAAGTCGGCTTTCCTATTCGATAATTTTTACCTTTGTAATCTCCTGTCAATCCTCTACCAATCTGATTTTCTACTTCAATAGCTAGTTTATTTTTTTGTTCAAACTTTCTTAGAATAGCATCTGCTAAGGGGTGGTTGGATTCCTTTTCAAGAGCCACTACGATATCAATAATATTTTCTTCGTTTACAGAATTAGTAAAATAATAATTGGTTACTTCAGGTTTTCCTTTCGTTAAGGTTCCCGTTTTATCAAAGGCAATTGCTTGAATCCCGGCTAATTGAGACAAATAGGAACTTCCTTTTGAAAGTACGCCTCTTTTAGCTAGATTTGAAGTGGCTGACAAAGTTACGGATACAGTGGCTGCAGCTAGAGCACACGGTGAAGCTGCGACTAAAAGAACTAATCCTCTATAAGTACTTTGTGACCAAGTCCAATCTAAAATCATGGGAGTGAGTAAAATGAAGAGCGGTATTGCCATTAAAACAACTGTAACGTATTTAGGTTCAAATTTCTGGATAATACTGGCGGCTTTTGTTTGATTATTTTGATTTTGATTGACTAGTTGTAAAATTTTTGAAAAAACAGTATCTTTATTTTCTTTTGAGACTTCCATTGTGAAAGTACCTGTTCCATTAATCGTACTCCCAAAAACCATGTCTCCTTTGGATTTTTCTTTAGGGATACTTTCTCCATTGATAGAAGATTCATCAATGGAGGTATTTCCAGATAAAATGACTCCGTCAATGGGTACTTGATCTCCATTCAATACTTGGAGCCGATCTCCCACTTTTAATTCATTAACATCAACAATTTTTGTATTGCCATCAGAAATGATCAATCTGGCAGTCGTTGGATTTAATTTAAGTAATTTTGTGATTTCTCGTTTGCTTCTACCTTCAGCATAATCTTCTAAAAAATGCGCACCAGAAAATATGAGAATCAGCAACGTTCCTTCCCAAAAATTCCCTATCAGTGAAGCACCAAGTGCAGCTAATCCCATTAAAATGTGGGAATTAGGTGTAAATTTATTTTTGGCTTTTGTATTTTCAACTGTTTCTCCAATTCCTTCAAGAAGAATGACATGATAGCCCGCACTAATTGTTGCAATTGAAAATAAAATGTTCTTAGTAATTGTATACTCTCCATTTAAAAATAAAGCAATAAGCGCTAGGGCTAACCCAATGAAGTACAAAATAATGGGCATCTTTCCGTGATTATGGTCGTGGTTATGTGTTTCATGAGGTTGTTGTTCTTTAACTGTCTCCATTTCTATCACCTCTTTAAATGTAATCTCTTTGGTTTTCGTACACTTATTGTTTGTGTCCATAGATTTTGTGGACTTATTCCCTCTAAACTAAAAAGAGTGGCGTGTAATATCTTCTATATAAGTTGAATTAATGTTTAATAATCTAACGCACAACCGATCAATCGTTTCTTTTTTCGGCGCATGACGTCCTGAAGAAACGCACTGACAGTCAGAATAATTTTCTGGACGTTGCCAAAGACTACATTTCTAGAATGCCATAAACAGGCATGGGCATTATACTATTCTTCTATTAAAAAAATTGCACTGGTCTCATAATCCACCGTACCCATCAGCTTCACGCCCTTATGCTGGCCATAGGTGGGAATGAGTCGCTGTTTTCCTTTGAGGAACCAGGTACGGCCAATGGCTTGGTAATCATGGATCATCTTCAAATACCAGGGGATCAATCTCACCGTCTATCAATTTTTTAATGTTGGAAAGGTCTCTCAAACTAACGTGTCTGGCTTTTTGAGATCCGCTTTTTGAAGTGTATAAGTCGGTCGTGTATAGCTTAATTCCATTGAATGCCGGAGATTGGAAGCGTCTTTTTGTAATCGGTTATGATCATATGCCATTCTTTTTTACTCTTTTCAACATATAGGATGTCCAGCAGTGAATCTTGTAATTAAACTTTTTTCAATGATGGATCGCGTGTTCAATGGCCTGCTTTAAAAGATTCATGACATGATCATCGTCTTCCGAATAGTAGAGTGTGGTTCCAGCTCTACGATATTTCACTAATCGCAACTGTTTCAGAAAACGCAGTTGATGCGACACCGTGGATTGGCCCAAATTCAACTTTTCTGCCAGGTCATTGACGGAGTATTCACCGGAACACAGCAGATTCAAAATGCGAATTCGAGTAGGGTCACTTAATGCTTTAAATGTTTGGGAGACGACAAAGAGGGTTTCTTCATCTAACCGCTTACTCGTGGCGGAAACTTCTTCTTTTTCAAAATCCATACTCATCTTCTAAAGACCTCCAAAGATATATTTTAACCTTATAATCAATATATGAGCATATTTTCATATATTGATTATAAGGTTTTCTTTTATTAATTGTCAAGTATATTCCCAGAGTCTTCTTTTTAGCTTAAAATTGTCGAATTGCACCCGTATAACCAGCTGAATTTCATTGGAAAAGACAAATCTCTATCATTAAATGTATCTTTATGCCCGGGCATTTCGATTAAAATGACAAAATAAAATAAAAATTAAATATAATGTCAGATGTGTATTCAAAATGTCAGATGTGTATTCAAGTAGAAACAGTTTAAAGTATGTTGTAGGTATAAAATAGGGGGTATTATGAGTTGAAAAAATGGGTAATAATGCTTGTAATGATTTTGCTAGTCTCGATCTACACGCCAAAAAGTTATGCAAATACAAATCTCACTTTCGTAGATGTAGCTAATCATCGAGCTCAAGCTGAAATCTCGTATCTCGTGACTCGTGGTTTTGTCCACGGGGTAACGGCAACAACTTTTGTGCCTAATCGACAGGTAACTCGAGGTGAAGCAGCCGCTATGCTCGGCGGAGCACTAGGGTTAAGTGGGGTTAAAAGAAATACCAAATTCTCTGACGTAAAAGTAGGCAACTTCGCTTCAGGATATGTGGATGAATTAGTTCGGAAAGGAATAATATCAGGTTATCCCGATGGCTCGTTTCAACCATATAAAGTTCTATCTCGTGGAGAGATGGCTCTTCTGATAAATAGGAGTTTTAATTTGGGTGGAACCAGTGTCTCTACTTCGGTGGATAACTTAATGCGAAAAGGAATTGCACAAGGCTTTCCTGATGGCAGTTTTCGAACGGATGAGACCATCATTCGAGCAGACTTTGCAATTTTTTTGGCAAGAAGCTTAAATGAAAATTTCAGAGTTAAACCGGAGGGTGTTTCATTTAGCAAGACAATGTATGTTAATACAGGTGCTGATACTTTAAATATGCGTTCTGGTCCCAGCACTTCGGATAAAGTAATAAGCAGTTTGAAACATGGAACAACCGTTAATGTCGCGTCATCAAAAAATGGCTGGTCACATGTTCAGGTGAATGGTGTTACTGGTTACGTCAGTACAAATTATCTTGTAGCTTTAAAGCCCACTGTTCCCGCACCAGTTTCCACTTCCCTAGGAACGAGTGATTTGAAAGTTATTATAGATCCCGGTCATGGGGGGACAGATCCAGGATCCGTCGCTAATGGTTTTCAAGAAAAGATGATTACTCTAAATGTCGGAAAACACATGAAAAGTTATTTTGATCAAACACCGATTGCTACTACAATGACACGCAGTACCGACGTTTTCATTGAGTTAAGTGACCGTGCTAAGGCAGCAGCAAAAAATGATGGAGATGTTTTTGTTAGCATTCATACAAATAAATTTAATGGCGAAGTAAACGGACAAGAAACCTTTTACTATGCGAAAACAACAGCGACAAATCCGAACGTCCAAGAGTCACGTGCGCTTTCCATTTATCTGCAGGCACGCATGCAAGAAGCGTGGAAGTTGACCAATCGTCAAGTTAAAGTAGGGAATTTAGCCGTGCTGCGTGAAAACACAGTTCCTGCCTCCCTAACTGAAATAGGATTTATCGATAATTCGAAGAATCTTCAATTTATAAAATCGGAGTTGGAGCGTCAAAGAATGGGGAAAGCGTTATTTCTCGGTACACTGGACTATTTTTACCATTATGAAAAACGAACTGATGTATTGCCATACTACAAAAAAGCTGGAGCTTCGCTCAGCAAAAAGCTGCATTGAGCTACAACTATTTTTAAGTACTGCTTCTGTAATGAAGGAAAAGATTGAATATCTTGTATTTGAATAATTTTCAGCATTTTTCGCCAACTCTTTTTAATGGAGAAAGATGAGTTTTATATGAATTTACCATTTGTCTTGTTCGGATTCGAAAGAAATTCTGTCATTAAGTTTTTTTAAAACTGTTTTTAGTTTCAGCAAGTTGTTTAACTAGTTGTTGGTGGTAAAACACTTTTGACCAAAGGTAAATAGCCAGTCCAATAAGCAAAATGGGCATTTGCCATCCCGTTTTATCATTCAAAACAAAATCATAAAGGGCCCAAACAAAGAGAGCCACACTATAAAAGAGGAATCCGTATG
>NZ_PJBO01000067.1:0-20164 GCF_002836425.1 Planomicrobium sp. MB-3u-38
AAATATTAATCATTTTTATTCTTGCTACTGGTTTTTTCTGTTATTTTACATTACATTTAAAAAGTTGAGAAAATTACAATAATTTATTAGGAGGAATAATTTTGAATAAAAAAATACTGACCAGCACGGCTATTGCAGCGGTTCTTGGATTTACTGCATTTACGGGCAGCGGATTTGCGACCGCCTCCACAGCCCAATCAGAAGAATTATTAACACAATTCAAGAGCACTCTTGGCGGCGCACCCATCGATGCAGGAATTGCAAATGATGAAAAGCTGATTGAAATGCTGAAGAAAAATGGCACTTTGGCAAAAGATGCCGGTCCAGCAGAAGCAAACAAAGCTCTCGAATCATTTTTAGCTGCTAAAGAAGCAAGCGCTGCCAATGATAAGGCAAATACGCCTTTCGAGAAAAAGCATGAAAACCATTTGAAAGATAAAGCTAATAACAATGGCATGACAAGCGGCAAAGGCAATAAGCTTGGCCAAGCCAAGAAAAACACAGTCGATTCAGTAAAAGAAGAAGCTTACAGCGGTGAAGTTCGTGAAGATAAAGTACTTGTACTTGCTATTGACTTCCCGGATTATCCAGCCAGCTCGATCACTAAAGAAGAAACGGATATGTTCTATGAAGATTATCCGATCAGCCATTTCCAGGACATGGTTTTCGGTTCTGACGGCTATGAAGGGCCGAATGGTGAAAATATTATTTCCATGAAACAATATTACGAGCAGCAATCCGGCGGCAGCTATACACTGGATGGCACAGTAGCCGGATGGTATACAGCTGACCACCCAGCAGCTTATTATGGCGGTAACATTCCCGCTCCGGACGGCAGCGATGCAAAACCTCGGAATTTGGTTTACGAAGCATTAACAAAAGCAGGACAGGATCCTAACGTTGACCTTTCTGAATACGACGTTTGGGACCGTGACGATTATGATGGCGATGGCGTCTATAATGAGCCGGACGGCATTATCGATCACTTGATGGTCGTCCATGCAGGCGTTGGTGAAGAAGCAGGCGGCGGTAAATTGGCCGGCGATGCAATCTGGTCTCACCGTTGGAATCTTGGCGGCTTAGTCGCTGTTCCAGGCGCGTCTTCTACAAGCGATCGTTTCGGCGGCCAACTGGCAGCTTACGATTACACTATTGAACCTGAAGATGGTGCAGTAGGCGTATTTGCACACGAATTCGGCCATGACTTGGGTCTGCCGGATGAATACGATACACAGTACACAGGAGCTGGCGAACCGGTTTCTTACTGGTCCATCATGTCTAGCGGAAGCTGGGCAGGAGCTATTCCAGGTACACAGCCTACTGGATTCAGCCCTTACGCGAAAGAATTCCTTCAAAATGCCCATGGCGGCAACTGGTTGAGCGGAACGACTTTGCAAGCGGATGATATTACCGCTGAAGGAACTTCTGTTTTATTGGATGAAGGTGTAACAAAAGGAACAAATAATGACACCGTGCGCATCGACTTGCCGGATAAAGCAACCGTAGTAAATGAACCTTTCAGCGGAGAAACTGAATACTTCAGTGGTCAAGGAAATAACTTGGATAACTCAATGTCTGTCGAAGTTGACCTGACTGATGCTGCAGCAGCTTCTTTGAATTTCAAAGCCTGGTACGATATTGAACAGGATTGGGATTATGCTTCCGTTAAAGTGAACGGCGAGTCAATTGAAGGAAATCTTACAACCACCACTAATCCTTATGACCAGAATCCGGGTCACGGAATCACCGGTTCTTCAAACGGCTGGGTTGATGCAAACTTTGACCTTTCAGCTTATGCAGGTCAAAAAGTGACAGTCGAATTGAATTATTGGACAGATGTCGCTGCCATTCATCCTGGTTTCTATGCTGATGACCTGACAATCACTGCAGATGGCACTACAGTACTTTCTGACGATGCAGAAGAAGAATCTGCATTCAATCTTGATGGCTTCACGAAGGATTCAGGTGAATTCTTCTCTGAACAGTACTACTTATTGGAGTGGCGCTCGCATAACGGAGTTGACGAAGGCCTCGCCAACATCCGCCGCGGTGCAAGCCTGATGAGTTTTGATCAAGGGATGCTTGTATGGTACGTCGATCCTTCTTACAGTGATAACTGGACTGGCGCTCATCCGGGTGAAGGTTTCCTTGGATTAGTCGATGCAGATCAGCATACGAATTACTGGAGCGACGGATCAGTTGCTGATACACGCTATCAGTTGAATGATGCTGCTTTCAGCTTAGAAAAATCAAGCAAGATGTATCTTGATTATACAGATTTGCTTGGAGTTACATTAAGAGACAACTATACTAAACGCAATCCATTGTTCGATGACAGCTCGGATTACAGCAATCCTGGTTTAGTCGATGCAGGACGCAATGTGCCGACATACGGACTTCAATTCCGCGTTTCCGGAAAAAGTTCTGATGGCACAGTCGGACAAGTGTTGATCACTAAATAAAATAGAAAACAGCTGTGCAACAGAAATTTTGCACAGCTGTTTTTTTGCTTTAAGAAGCATCAGTAAATAATCACCAAAAAAAGCGAAAGAGGCTCTCTTACGAGAAGTCCTCTTTCGCTTTATTTTTTCGCCTTATGCACTTTCAATGTCTTGCCTTTGATTGTTTTGTTTTTCATCTCTTTTAAAACCATTGGGCCTTTGCCGTTAAGGATGTCGATATATGTCACTGTATCCTGGATCTTAATGATGCCGATATCTTCAGCTGTAACACCAGGAATGCTGGTCAATGTTCCGACGAAATCAAAGGCACGCAATTTCTTCTTTTTGCCGCCATTGAAATAGAGCTTCATAATATCCTTGTTTACCTGCTCGTTCTTGTTGCGTTTAAGCTGCGGGCGGCTTTCAAGTTTTTCAGTGAAAGCTTCTTCCGCTGTACGCACCTCTTCTATGGAAGGCGCAGTTTTTTCAGGAATTTCAAATCCGATATATGCCTCAATTTCAGCCAGGAACTTATCTTCATTCGGCGTCAAAAAGCTGATCGCTTTACCTGTTTTTCCGGCGCGTCCTGTGCGGCCTGCACGGTGGACATAGCTTTCCTTCTCAAGGGGAATATCATAGTTGACAACATGCGTGATGCTGTCGATATCGATGCCTCTTGCCGCTACATCTGTCGCAACCAAATAACGGAATTCTCCACGTTTGAAGTCATTCATTACAGCGAAACGATCTTCCTGCACCATACCGCCGTGCAATTTATCACAGGTATAATAATGCTTTTCAAGCTGCTCCATCACAAAATCGACATTATCTTTAGTCCGGCAGAAAATGATGCAGCTATCCGGATTTTCAACGATGGTCACATCACGCAATAAAGCGAATTTCTGCTTTTCCGCAACACGGATCAAATAATGTTCAATTTGGTTTTTCAATGTTTCAGTTGAAGCGATTTCAATATGTTCAGGCTGATTCATATACTTTTGCTGCAATTTCTCCACGTTTTCAGGCAATGTTGCTGAGAACAGCATCGTCATACGCTGTTTCGGCAGCTTATTGATGATGGCTTCCACTTGGTCGATGAAGCCCATATTCAGCATTTCATCCGCTTCATCCAATACCAGAAATTCGATGCGGTCGAGTTTCAGCGTCCCGCGCTCGATGTGGTCAAGCACACGGCCTGGAGTACCTACAACCACGTGGCATTTCTGTTTCAATTCGGCCTGCTGATAGGCAAATGGCTGCTTGCCGTAGACCGCTGCCGCTTTGATGCGTTTGAAACGTCCGATATTGGTGATGTCTTCTTTGACCTGATCCGCCAATTCACGCGTAGGTGTCAGAATCAAAGCCTGCGGTTTGTTTTCTTCCCAATCGACCATTTCACAGATTGGTATACCGAAGGCGGCGGTTTTCCCGCTCCCTGTCTGTGACTTTACAGCGATATCCGTTTTCTGCAATGCAACAGGAATCACTTTTTCCTGCACTTCCGTCGGCTCTTTATAGCCAAGCCCCTCAAGTGCCCTTAAAATCGGTTCACTTATTTTATAATCTTTGAAATCCTTGCTGTCCATGTATAATTCTCCTTCTCCGTCCAAAACCTCAGATAGTTCCATTATGGCATGGATTTTAGGCATTCTTCAATAAACGATTATTAAGTTTAATTTAAGCTTTTATTGATCCAGCAGACTGACGGAAACTTTAACATCAAGAGACTGGCTGCCACCGCGGTAAACGCCTTGAACAGGGCTTACATCATTGTAGTCGCGTCCAACGCCGACACGGATATGGTTTTCGAGCGCTTCCACATTGTTTGTCGGATCAAGTCCGACCCATCCGACTCCCGGCACCATAAACTCCACCCATGCGTGGCTGGCCGCATCGCCGACCAGTGCCGAGTTTTCACCGACATACAGATAACCGCTGACATAACGTGCGGGAATATGCTTGCTCCGCAAAATTCCCAGCATGACATGGGTGATGTCCTGGCAAACTCCTTTACGCAAATCAAAGGATTCCGATGCTTTTGTGGATACATCCGTCGACTCGCCATTATAAGTGAAGTGATCATGAATGAAATTCATGACATCTAAGGCGTATTGAACGGGGTTATCGAATTTCCCCAGCTCCCGGTCGACCTGCTCAATCTGTTCCGGATTCAAATAGGTATAGGCAGTGTTGCTTAAGTATGCCAAATAATGCTCTCCGAATAATTTGGAATGAAAGATTGCGCGCATTTCCGGTGAATAATCGATTTGATGGATGAACGGGCTTTTTTGGATACTGACAATGGAAGTTGTTTTGACTTCCAGATGCTGATGGTGTTCCGCGATGAAAAAGGTCTCAACGTTATTGCCCCATATATCGATGTGTTCCTTTGTCAATGAGGCCGGGGTGATGTCAGCACGATAAGACAGCAGTCGCTGAACTTCATCTGTTCTCGGTTTCAACCGGATGGAATTCATGCTTTGGTCTACAACCGTGTCGTACTTAAAGATATTGGTGTGCTCGATTTTATATTTCATAGAAGTGATTCCTTTCGCACTCTCCGTCTGGGTTTGGGTGCTCTTGTAGTTTTCGCTGTCAGGATCGATAAGGTAGTATGTCTTGGAAAAAATCTGGCCGATTTCATTGCAGCCATTTTGGAATTCATTTAAAAAATTCATCATGTCCTGCTGTTCTAAATCCTGAAAATTAAAATCATCAAAATCAGCAGTCAGCTGATCAATTTTCGCAAACAGTTCCCAGGAATAATGGGATACTTTGCCGTCTTCCAATTTGACGATCGCTTCCCGCATATGATTCAGACAATAGCGGATAGAGCGGGGGAAGCTTGAATTGGAAACCAGGAAAGCCAGCACAAGGGAAGGGTCCATTTTCGGCGGATTCGCCTTCAGATACGCATCGTACCCATTTGTCATACGGAGAGCCGCAAGCCAGTAATAATAATCTTCCGACTGCTGCGCTGCAGACCTCGCCAGTGTACGTTCACAAACCACGTTAAGGATTCGCGCGGTTTTTTCAGCCCGTTCCAGCCATTTCCCAATTTTGATCATCTGGTACTCGACACCGCGTGACATGGATGATTCCACGATGCCTTGGGAAGTTAATGCAGTGTTTTTGACTTTTTGCAGAAATTGCTGCATTTCACGGACAGAAAGATTTTCTGTATCCATATCCTGCAGCGTCAAATAGCATCTGTTCCAGACTTCCCAATAATCATCTGTAATATGGTCCCGGCTGACCCGGGCATTTTCACGGATGAAACGGACACAGCTTGCCACAGAGTTGAAATTCTCTTCTTCCATGGCAAGATAATAAACAAGCTGATCTTCGTTATAAGCAGGCAAGGACTTGATATATTCCATCATATCTGTTGAAGCGCAAATTTCATATATAAGCTTCCAATCATCATCCCTGACCAATTCTTCGTCAGATGCTTCAATCATCTGCAATAATTGTACATCCAAAATGCGCGCGTTGTTCTCGGCGCGTTCCGCGTTTCTCGACATCCAGTATAAGGAATTTGCAACTCGGCTCAGCATTCAGGAATCTCCTCCTTCTTCTTTTTTCTTAAAGACCCACGTATCTTTACCGCCGCCGCCCTGTGAAGAGTTGACGACCAATGAGCCTTCTTTAAGAGCGACACGGGACAAGCCGCCCGGCAGGACGTTCGTTTCTTTTCCGCGCATCACAAAAACCCTCAAATCCACATGGCACGGATAAAATTTTTCACCCTGATAAGCGGGAGCACGGGATAATTTAATGGTAGGCTGTGCGATATATTGATGAGGCGATTCAATGATCTTCTCACGGAATATCTCGATCATTTCTTTGGAAGCGTGGGGGCCGACCAGCATATCGTATCCGCCGGAAGCACCTACATTTTTCACCACCAGCTCTTCAAGATGATCAAGCACCCATTCCCGCTCTTCTTCATTTTCCAGAAGATAGGTTTTCACATTATCGATCAATGGCTCCTCGTCCAGATAATAGCGGATCATTTCGGGCACGTAAGCATAAATCGCCTTATCGTCCGCAACGCCATTGCCAATCCCGTTGAGAATGGCGACATTGCCATTTCGATAGGCCTGCAATAAACCCGGTACCCCTAATGCCGAATCTTCTTTGAATGCTTCGGGATCCAGAAAATCATCATCGATGCGGCGATAAATGATGTCCACTCTTTTCAAACCGCGAATCGATTTCATATATACGATATTTTTCTTAACGACCAAATCGCGGCCTTCTACCAGATCGATGCCCATTTGCTGGGCAAGGAAAAGATGATCGTAGTAAGCCGAATTGTACATTCCTGGTGTCAGCAGCACAGCAAAAGGCTTGCCTTTTTGAGTGGCTGGCGCATGATCAAGGATGGCTTGATGCATATGGGTCATTTGATGTTCAAGAGTTTGAACAGAATGTTTAGCAAAAAATTCAGGGTAAACTTGCCTCATTACATACCGGTTCTGGTATACATAGGACATCCCTGACGGATTGCGAAGATTATCCTCAAGCACGTGGTATTTACCGTGTTCATCCCGAATCAGGTCGATTCCCGCGAGGAAGATATGGTTTTTCAGAGGAATTTCAATTCCTTTTACCTGTTTTTCGTAATAATACGGATTTTCTTCAATCAGATTTCTTGGTACAATGCCGTCCTGAAGAATCTTTTGATCTCCGTAGACATCTTCAAGAAAAAGATTTAATGCTTCTGCACGCTGAATCATCCCTTTTTCGACAATTTCCCATTCTTCAGGCGGAATGATGATCGGCACAAAATCGAAAGGCATAGTTCTTTCAGTTCCTACATTATTATTATAGACAGTGAACGTGATGCCTTGCCGGAGGAAAGATAATTGAGCGGTCTCATGCTTTTCGCGCAATTCCTCCTCACTGAAATGCTGGAGCAATTGAAAGAAATTTCTATAATGAGGCTTCGGCTGCTTATCTTCTTCAAACATTTCATCGTAAAAAGGTTTTACAGTATAAGATTGAAACATAATTGGCCTCCTCTTTTCATTTCATAATATTCAGTTAATTCTGTTAAAAAAAATACCACTCACTAGCTGCGAGTGGTAGTTCCCTGTTGTATCCTTCTTTACTTGTCGAAAGTTGTATCGCTCTTATCCTTTTTCGACGAATCTTCATCAATCCCTTTTTTTAAGGAATCGGTGTATTCTGTGCTGCCGCCAAATGCTCCGCCGCTCGGCGTCGAATCATTGAACGGGCTGCCTGTTTTGCCAGCTTCACTTTGTTTGGAAGAGCCAGTGTTTGTTGATGAAGTTGAACCGGATTTTGAGTTCTCGCCAACTTCATCCTGCAGGGTTTTATCTGCTTTATCGAGCATATCCTTTTCCTGGTCCATCATCTTTTGCTGGCTGTCAATTGCATTCTTGACCTGGTCAACCGCTTTTGAGACATAAGGTTTTGCTTTATCAACCAATCCACCGGACTGCTCATTGAAACGGTCCAGCCCTTTTTTCACGTTTTCTTTCATATTGCCGGATTGTGAAGTTCCGGATGTTCCGGCAGAAGTGCCGTTGGAGTCCACTTTTTTCTGAGCCATAGCGGAACCGATTGCCGCTCCTATACCTAATAAGACTAATTTCCCGAACATACCGCCTGATCGTTTTGCCATTGGAATCTCTCCTCCTCAGTATTTAAATACACTGTGTTCTTATTATTTACTATCCCAGGGTAACTTAAACATTTTTCCTACTAAAAAAGACACACTGATTTTCTGCCAGGTGTCTTGTGTAGGGAAATTCATCCTATTAAATCTTGCCTTCCTGCTGCAGCACCTTTTCGAAAGCCTCCACAACTTCTGGATCGTATTGGATGCCAGAAAGGCTGCGGATTTCCTCCATTGCATACTCAGAGGTATAAGCTTTGCGGTAAGAGCGATCTTCAGTCATCGCATCGAACGTATCGCAGACACCAATGATTTTTGCTTCCAGCAGGATTTCGTCCGCTTTCAAACCGAATGGATAGCCTCTGCCATTAATGCGCTCGTGATGTTGTTCCACTATATCAGCAAGCTTTTTATAAGCTGTTTTCCGGAGCATATCTGCGCCATCGCCCGGATGCTTTTTAATCATGTCGAATTCTTCATTCGTCAATTTACCCGGTTTATTCAAAACTTCTTCCGGAATGTTTATTTTACCGATATCATGAAGGATGGAAGCGATGAATAGATCGTCAACCCTTTGTCTGTCCAATTTCATTTTTGAAGCAGTTTTAACGGCAAACTTTGAAACTCTTGAGCTATGGCGATAAGTATATTTATCTTTTCTTTCCACTATCTCACCAATTTTTCTCAACTCTTTTATATCTTCGCTTAGTGAATGAAAAACCATGGCATTAGAGATGGAGAGAAACGTCACATCACTTTTAGCAGTGATTTGTAAAACTTCTTCCAGATTTTTCACTGAAATTAAATCATCCGGACCGAGCATTGTAACTTCACCGTTTAATTTCAGTTCCATTTCGCCATTCAATATATAGAAAAATTCCTGGACATCAGCCTCGTCGCTTGGAAAAAGCATCATTAACTTATCTTTTTGAACGGTCTGCTTCATAATTTCCATTCCACCGCCACGACCTAAAAGGCTCAAAGAATTCGAGTCATTTGTGACTGTTTCTAGATATCCATTCTTTAGTATGTCCAAGCCTTTCACAAATACACGTCCTTCCAAAAAAAAGTACTATAAGGGTTTGAATATACCCTAATAGTACTTTATCTACTGCATATTAGACAACATAATTTTACCAGTCAATCACTTTAATCGGATCGATCATTCTTTCACGGTCAGCGAATTGAACTGGAATCCAAACCATTTCGACAGTCAGGCCGGATGCTGTTGCCTTTTCCATCCCTTGGAACGTCATAGCCTGTGTTCTTGTGTTCAAAGCAGCAATTTCTGCTTCAACTTTCGAATCATAATTATTCCATGCATCGGATTTCTTCTGTTTATCAGAAACTCCGGAAACTTCTACTAAATAATCTCCATACATTTCTTCTGCCAATGCCTGCACTCTAGCGATTTCTGCATAAATTTCGTTGTTCACTCTGTATACTTCTGCCAAAGCGGTTGCTGTTTCTGAATTTACGGCTGGCTGTCCGGTCGTTTCAGCAAACCCTCCGCCCGTAAATGCAGTAAAGATCAATAGCAATGAAAAAAGTGCAGTGATTGAATATTTCTTCAACATTCTGTTTCCTCCCCTTTTCCCTGATAAAGCTTGAATATAATAAGGGTTATCCATAGAAAATGTACCTATTATACTGCAAGCACCTCACGTATAAGTATAAATGAACTAGGCACAAAGAACAATATGAACTTGAAAATTTTACAAAATAAACAAGCCGGAATTATTCCGGCTTATCTCTTTACGGCAGTACTGTCGCGCCCATTAAATAACGGTCGCATTCCCTTGCGGCTTCTCGCCCTTCGTTGATTGCCCAGACAATCAGACTTTGTCCGCGGCGCATATCGCCAGCTGCAAAAATCCCTTCAGCACTGGTTGCATACTTTCCATATTCCGCCTTCACACATGAATTTGGCTCAGTCGCGACATCCATCTGCTGAATCAGAGCTTGTTCAGGTCCGCTGAATCCGATGGCAATCAGCACCAGATCCGCTTTCCATACTTTTTCTGTGCCGGGAATTTCCTCCCGTACCCGATTGCCTTCTTCATCAATACGCAATTTCACATTGACTGTATGGACTTCTTTGACATTTCCTGTGTCATCTCCAACAAACTTTTTCGTCATTACAGCATATGCCCGCGGATCTTCCCCAAAAGCGGCTGCAGCTTCTTTATGGCCGTATTCGATGCGGTGAACTTTTGGATATTGCGGCCACGGATTGCCCTGCTCATCACGGATTGCACCTTTTTTGTCATAGACGTCGAATTGGACAAGACTCTCACAGTCGTGGCGTACAGCTGTAGCAAGACAATCTGTACCAGTATCGCCGCCTCCTATGACAATGACGTTTTTGCCTTCAGCTGAGATGAAATTCCCGTCTTCGAAATTCGAATCCAATAAGCTCTTTGTGCTGGCGTGCAGAAAATCCATGGCATAATGGATGCCGCCAAGCTCACGACCCTCCACTTGAAGGTCCCGGTGAACCGTTGAACCGGTGCACATGATGATCGAATCAAAATCCTCTTTCAATTGATCAGCGGCATAGTTCTTGCCGATCTCAATATTCGTTTTGAAAGTGATGCCTTCCTGTTTCAGAATTTCCACCCGGCGGACCACCATTTCATAAGGCAGTTTCATTTCAGGTATTCCGTAAGTCAGCAAGCCGCCAACCCGGTCATTTTTTTCAAAGACAGTAACCCAGTGGCCCGCTTTGTTCAATTGCGCCGCAGCTGCAAGTCCAGCCGGACCTGAGCCGATGACCGCCACATGTTTGCCGGTGCGCGTTTCAGGCGGTTCGGGCACGACCCAGCCTTCTTCAAAACCACGTTCAATAATCGACCGTTCAACTGTTCTGATGGCTACCGGCGGTTCATTGATGCCGAGAACACATGACCCTTCGCACGGTGCCGGACAAGCTGTCCCTGTAAACTCAGGGAAATTATTCTTCAAATGTTCACGGTGCAGCGCTTCTTTCCACTGCCCTCTGTAAACCAGATCATTCCATTCAGGAATCAGGTGATTGACCGGACAGCCGGTCGTCACATTTTCCAATTCCATGCCGGTATGGCATGTCGGCACACCGCAGTCCATGCAGCGCGCTCCCTGCTTCTGAACTTCTTCATTAGTTAACGGAATCGTGTAATCATTCCAGTCGCGCGTCCGATCTGCGGGGTCACGTTCTTTCAGCGTCTGCCTGTTATATTCCATAAATCCGGTGCTTTTCCCCATCATATCCCTCCCTGATTAATTCTCTTAAAAGAAATTTTCTATTTTATGCTTTCAGACATCTTGCTTTCTTCAAAAGCTGCCATTTCGGCATCAAATTTTGTCATGCCGCTGTTCTGCAGTTTGCTGATGCGGTCATTGATCTGCAAATAAGCTTTTGGAATGACACGGATGAATTTTGCCGAGAATATTTCCCAATGCTCCAAAATCCGTTTAGCATTCAAACTTCCCGTATAGCGGAAATGTCTGTCGATCATTTCACGCAGTTCTTCAATTTCCTGCGGCTCCGCTAAAGGCTGCAGGTAGACCATATCCGTATTGCAATGCTGGCTGAAACGTTCTCCTTCATCCAGCACATAGGCGATGCCCCCGGACATTCCAGCCGCAAAGTTCTTGCCCGTATTGCCAAGAATAACTACTCGGCCGCCGGTCATATATTCACAGCCATGGTCGCCGACGCCTTCAACTACAATATCAGCACCGCTGTTTCGGACAGCAAAACGCTCTCCGGCTATTCCGTGGATATATGCTTCGCCAGCGGATGCGCCGTAGAAAGATACATTTCCGATAATGATATTTTTTTCAGGAATAAAAGTAGAATCGGCTGCCGGTTTTACAATGATCTTCCCGCCTGACAAGCCCTTTCCAACGAAATCATTTGAATCTCCGATTAATGTCATTGTCATCCCGCGGGGAATGAATGCACCGAAACTTTGGCCGGCTGAACCCTGGAAATTCAAGTTGATCGTATCTTCAGGCAGCCCTTCAGCGCCGTAGCGTCTTGAAATTGCACTGCCGATGATCGTTCCTGTGGCACGATGGATATTGCGGATGGCTGTCGTCACTTCAACCGGCTCACCCGTTTCTATCGCATTGCCACAGCGCGGCAGAAGCTCTTGGTAATCCAAGGTTTGGTTCAGTCCGTGATCTTGTTTTACGGTAGCGTAACGCCCGACTTTGTCCGGAAGATCCGGCTGGTAAAGCAGCGCAGAGAAATCGACGCCTTTTGCTTTCCAATGGTCGATGGCTTCATTCACTTCCAAAACGTCCGTTCTTCCGATCATTTCATTGATTGAGCGGAATCCGAGCTGAGCCATTAATTCGCGTGCCTCCTGAGCGATAAAGCGCATGAAGTTGACGACATGTTCCGGGTCTCCGCCATATTTTTTCCGGAGCTCCGGATTTTGAGTTGCAATACCGACAGGGCACGTATCCATATGGCAGACGCGCATCATGACGCAGCCAAGCACGACAAGTGGCGCTGTTGAAAAGCCATATTCCTCGGCTCCCAGGAGAGCCGCCATCACAACGTCACGTCCTGTCATCATTTTGCCGTCCGTTTCCACGACAATTCGGTCACGCAGTCCGTTCAATAGAAGAGTCTGGTGCGTTTCCGCCAGTCCGATCTCCCATGGCAGGCCAGTGTGTTTCAAACTCGTTTTCGGAGCTGCTCCAGTACCGCCGTCGTATCCGCTGATCAACACCAGATCCGCGCGCCCTTTTGCAACCCCGGCCGCTATCGTTCCAACTCCCACTGCAGAAACCAGTTTTACGCTGATGCGTGCATAAGGATTGGCATTTTTCAGGTTAAAGATCAATTCCGCTAAATCTTCGATGGAATAAATATCGTGGTGCGGCGGCGGAGAAATCAGCTCCACGCCAGTCGTTGAGCCGCGGACTTCTGCAATCCACGGGTACACTTTCTTGCCCGGCAGATGGCCGCCTTCCCCCGGTTTTGCACCTTGCGCCACTTTAATCTGGATCTCATCCGCATTGACCAGATAATGGCTTGTTACCCCAAAACGGCCTGAAGCCACTTGCTTGATTGCGCTTCTGCGGTTTGTGCCGTCTTCATCCGGAATGAAACGGGAAATTTCTTCTCCACCTTCACCGGAATTGCTGCGTCCTCCGATTTTATTCATGGCAACAGCAAGCGCTTCGTGCGCTTCTTTGCTGATCGATCCATAAGACATCGCACCGGTTTTGAAACGCGCACAGATTTCCTCAACAGTTTCCACTTCTTCCAGCGGCACAGGTGCCCGGTCCTTGAACTTCAGCAGCCCGCGCAGCGATTGGAGATTCGATTTTTCATCTGTCAGCAGTGCCGAGTATTTTTTAAAAACGTTAAAATCATTGGTTCTGCAGGCCAGCTGCAACGTGTGGATCGTTTTCGGATTGTATTGATGATCTTCGCCATTCTCGCGGTATTGGAATTCATCGCCGGATTCCAGTTCACCATCGCTGCCCGCCTGTTCGGGGTAAGCTCTTGCATGCCGCATGAGCACTTCAGTCCCGATCATATCAAGACCGATGCCTCCCAGCCTTGATGATGTCCGCGTAAAATATTTGTCGATGACATCAAGGCGAATGCCGACAGCTTCGAAAATCTGGGCTCCCCGGTAACTTTGAATTGTGGAAATCCCCATTTTCGACAGCACTTTGATGATTCCGTCAGTAACAGCTTTTATATAACCGCTTTCAGCCTGGAGATAATCCCTGTCCTGAATATCTTCCGTTTCAATCAAATGACGGATGGTGTCAAATGCCAAATAAGGGTTGATGCCTTCAGCGCCATATCCAAGAAGCACCGCAAAATGATGAACTTCTCTTGGTTCTGCCGATTCAAGCAATACACTCATTTTCGTTCGGATTCCTTCACGAATCAAATGATGATGCAAACCGGAAACTGCAAGTAAGGCAGGTATCGCGGCATATTCTCTATTGGCTCCCCTATCTGACAGAATTAATAAGACAGCACCATCTGTAAAAGCTGCATCCGCTTCCTCAAATAAGCCTTCAAGCCGTTTTTCCATCGCTTCGGCTCCGCCGGAAACAGGGAATAAAATTGACAGCGTCACTGCTTTAAATTCACTTAACGGATTGAATTTCAATTTTTGCAATTGCTGATTTGTAAGCAGCGGTGTTTCGAGCCGTATATGCCGGCTGCTTGCCGGAGTCGGTTCCACCAGATTGCCTTCCGCTCCGATTGTCGTCCGGGCTGCCGTAATGATTTGTTCACGAATCGCGTCAATCGGCGGATTTGTGACTTGAGCGAATAATTGTTTGAAGTAATTGTAAAGAAGCTGAGGTTTCTTGGACAGTACGGCCAACGGTGAATCATAACCCATTGAACCGACCGGATCTTTGCCCTCAGTCGCAAGTGGTTTAATGATTTTTTGGACTTCTTCCATGGTATAGCCGAATGCCAATTGTTGTTTGATCAACGATTCCGTAACGTCATAGTTCTCTTGAACTTCAGGATCCGGCAAATCTTCCAAATCGAACATATTCTGTTCTACCCAGTCTTTATAAGGCAGTTCAGCTGCAATCTGCAGTTTGATCTCTTCATCCGGGATGATTTTTCCTTCATCCAAATCAACCAGCAGCATTTTACCCGGGCGCAAACGGTCTTTATAGATGATATCGTCTGAAAAAATGTCCAAAGCGCCAACTTCAGACCCCAGAACGATCATGCCGCTTTTGGTCACATAATAACGTGCCGGACGAAGGCCGTTGCGGTCCAGGCAAGCGGCAATTTGATTGCCATCAGTGAATACGAGTGCTGCAGGGCCGTCCCATGGTTCCATCAAGGTACTGTGGAATTCATAGAAATCCCTTTTCTCTTTTTTGATGGTCGGATCATTAACCCATGGTTCCGGCACCATCATCATTGCCGTATGGGCAAGCGACCGTCCTGATAAATGAAGAAATTCAAAGCAATTGTCGAACATCGAGGAATCACTTCCGCTCTCATCGATGACCGGCAGCACTTTCTTCAAGTCTTCATCATTAAAATATGGTGAACTGCACAAGGCTTGGCGCGCGCGCATCCAATTGACGTTGCCTCGCAATGTATTGAATTCACCATTATGTATGGAATAACGGTTCGGGTGGGATCTTTGCCAGCTGGGAAATGTATTGGTGCTGAAACGTGAGTGGACTAATGCCAACGCCGATTTGAATTCGGGGTGGTTGAGGTCGATGTAAAAAGAATCCAATTGTTCGGGTATGAGCATCCCTTTGTAAACGATTGTCCCTGCCGATAGACTGCTGAAGTAGACATCCCTGAAATCAGGATCAGAACCCATTTCCTGTTCAATTCTCTTACGGATGATGTAAAGCCTTCTTTCAAGATCCATCCGCCCTTCGAGGTTGTCAGCCGCTTCGATGAAAACCTGCCTGATGACCGGTTTTGTTTTTGTTGCTACTTTACCGACAAATGAATCATTGACTGGAACCGGCCGCCAACCGAGACATTGCTGCCCTTCTTCTTCGATGATCCGCTGAATGATTTCTTTCGATTTCATACGGATATCGTAATCCTGCGGCATAAAAATCATGCCGATGCCATACTTGCCTTCAGCCGGAAGGGTGATGCCCTCTTTTTCACATTGTTTCTGGAAAAAGCGGTGGGGAATCTGTGTAAGAATTCCTGCTCCATCACCTGTACTCGTATCAGACGACTGGCCACCTCTATGTTCGAGGTTGCAAAGGATATTGACAGCATTCTGAACAATCGAGTGAGATTTTTCACCATTTATATTCGCAATCATTCCAATGCCGCAAGCTTCATGCTCCTGATCTGGATTATAAAGTCCCTGGGCATTCGGGTACTCTCTTTTTATCATAATGTTTCCCCCTCTAACACAGTGAAGTGTCATAATATTAGGATAGTATATCATAAAAACTGAATAAATATAAAATTACAACAAATTTTAATAGTCTAAAAATACTGCAAGCGCTTTCATTAATATGATAAAAACAATAAAAAAAACTTCTGTCCGAAGACAGAAGCGTTCAATTATTAACGGGTTCGAAGTCCCGGATGGCGGATAAAAAAGCTTCCCCATATTTTTCGAGTTTATTGGCGCCGACTCCATTGACTTCAAGAAATTCTTCAGCCGTTTTCGGCCGTCTGGCGCACATATCCTGCAAGGATTTATCTGAAAAAATGACAAACGGCGGGACGCCGCCTTGGTCTGCCAGCTCTTTACGGATCTTACGCAGTTCTTCGAAAAGAGGGTCGTTTTCGGAAATCTGCTTCGTCACGACGGCTCCTTTGCGCAAAACCTGCCGTTTGCCGAGCAGTACATCTCTGCCGCCATCAGGAACATAGATGGTCGGGAATGAACCCTGTTCAACCGCAAGCAACTCCTGCGAAATCATGAATTCGATCAAATTGGAAACTTCCTTGGCGCTGTGATGCTTCAGGATTCCATAGGTCGATAGTTTATCAAAGCCGAAATCCAGTATTTTTTTATTGCGCGAGCCTGTCAGCACCTGGGCCGTCATCATCTTGCCGAACTTCTGGCCCATGCGGATGACGCACGACAGCACCATTTGAACATCTTTTGTAACATCGAGGCTTTCGCGGTCATCGATGCAATTTCCGCAATGGCCGCAGTGTCCGGCCGCAGTGTCACCAAAATAATGAATGATGAATTGCTGAAGGCAATTTTCGGTATGGCAATAATCGACCATGCCCTGCAGCTTGACCAGTTCTCCCGGAATCCGGCTCGGATCCTGTGCCTGGTCGATCAGGAAACGCTGTGTTTGAACATCCTGTGATGCATAGAGAACAATACACTCACTTGGCAGTCCATCACGGCCTGCCCGTCCCGCTTCCTGGTAATAGCTTTCCATATTCTTCGGCAGCTGGTAATGCACAACGTACCTGATATTGCTTTTATCGATGCCCATACCAAAGGCATTGGTGGCCACCATGACCGTCACTTCATCGTTAAGGAATTGTTCCTGGCCGGCCCTTCTTTGATCATCCGGCATGCCCGCATGATATTTTGCGGCTTTGATGCCTTTTTTCAGCAGCATTTCATAGACAGAATCCACCGTTTTACGGGTTGCGGCGTATATGATCCCCGCTTCTTTATCATTTTTCTGGACATATTCCTTCAGGAAGCGCTCCCTGTCCTGCCCGCGGATTACTGAAAATGTCAGATTCGCTCGTTCAAAGCCTGTCATGATGGTATGGCGTTCTTCTATATTCAAAATGCGGCAAATATCTTCACGCACTTGAGGTGTCGCGGTTGCAGTCAGCGCCAAGACTGTCGGGTTGTTCGGAAACAGCTCCAACATACGGCTGATCAGCCGATAGCTCGGCCGAAAATCATGTCCCCATTGTGAAATACAATGGGCTTCGTCCACTGCAATCAGCGGCACATGAACTCCCTGTAATTCATTCAGGAACATTTCGTTGTCCAGGCGTTCCGGTGCAATATACAATAATTTTACAGCTCCGCGCTGCACATCATAAAGTGTTTCCCGTACTTCATCAAAATCCATCGAACTATTTATATAAGCAGCCGGGATTCCAGCTGCCAGCAGTGCATCCACTTGGTCTTTCATCAATGAAATCAATGGCGAAACTACGATGGTCGTCCCTTCCATGACCATAGCAGGAATTTGATAGCACATCGATTTCCCGCCGCCTGTAGGCATGACGCAAATCGAATTCGAGCCTTCAAAAACTTGGGATATTGCCTGTTCCTGCCCGGTACGGAATGTTTCATAGCCAAAATAAGTCTGCAGTAATTCTCTTGCTTTTTCCAACAATAGTTAACACTCCTATAACTCGATTCGTACTGCATAGCTTACCATATTTCTGCCGTTTTTTCCTGTTCCGCATCCATAAAAACGCCGAAGGCAAAAGCCTCCGGCGCTTGTTGAAATTTCATGCAATTGATTAAATTCCCGGCAGTTCAGTCCATCAGATTTCAAGATCCCAATGTTTAGCTTCTTCTTCTTTCATCTGCTTCTCGGTTTCCTGCGGATAGACAGTACGGAATTTATGGTTGTCCTGCGGAATCACTTCCACCATCTTGGCGATCATATCTTCTGCATCATACTGATCTTCAAGTGCCTGATCGGCTTCTTCCATATCTTCTTTTTTCGTGAAATGAATCTTTTCATCGTACCATTTCCATTTCGCTTCCGCACTGCGGTCATTAAAGCCAGTATCAAAAGCACCTGGATTGATCGTCGCCACTTGCACGCCAAACTCTTCCAGTTCTTTCCGCATCGTTTTGGCTATTGCTTCAATGGTATGTTTGGTTGCGGTATACGGACCCACATACGGCGTCGACATGATGCCGGCCATCGAAGACATGAAAATGATTTTCCCTTTTCCTTTTTCAACAAATTTCCGCGCAGCAATCTGAGCGGTTTCAAGTGTACTGAAAACGTTGACTTCAAAAAGTTCCCTGAAGTTCATCATCGGCACCTCTCCAAGTGGTCCTCCTTCGTTTACAGCTGCGTTCGCCACGAAGATATCAAAATCATAGTCGTGCATCTGGGCCAGATCCTGTGGATTTTTTATATCCATTTTAAAGATTTCCAATTTCACATTTTCAGCTTCGGCCGCTTCCATCAATGAAGTTACTTGCGGTGCAGTTTCAACAGGGGCAATTACCCGGTAGCCTTTCTTTGCCAGTCCAAGCGCAGTCCCTTTTGCCAGTCCGCTTCCTGCTCCTGTAATAAATATCGTTTTCGGCATGCAAAATCCCTCCTGAGTTTTTCTTTTCCTAATGGATATCTTCCCCTCAGAAATCGGGTTAAACAAATAAATCCGGCTGAATGCTGTAGAAGCATCTTGCCGGACCGCTGGGTGAAGATCATTTCCCCCAGTTTTTATTATCAAATTCAGCCGCATATTTCGCGTATTTCGCCAGGGCATCCCGCAAAGCCTTTTCATTTTTCGCCAGCATGCGTTCTCTGGTCTTCTTCCGCTTGAACCGCATGCCATAAGCCAATTGTGCTTCTTCATTGGCTTCATTCAACGTTCGAAATTCCCAGGCTACATCACCATCAGGGTCTTTGAGCAATGAAGCGAGCAAAGACGTTTTCCGGTAAAGTTCCTCCGTTGTATATTGTTCCTGATCTCTATATAATAAGCCCACGATAATACTGGCGGGGAGCTCATCATCCACTCCTTGCGACAGCTCGGTCAGGAGCTGGATCATCGTGCGCCTGTCACTCGCAAGCGACAGTACATAAAATACATGGGGAATATCTTCAGTTGGGGTTTCTTCAATGAATTCGTCCAGCTCTGCTATCAATTCCTTGGTTTTAAAAAAATCTATGAGTATGCCAAGCCTGTATGTTTGATATAAAGTATAACGCTCCATGGATTAATCGCCTGCTTTTCAAAAAATTAGCTGATTCCTCTAAGCACCCGAGCAATAAGCCGCTCATTTGAATGCTTATATCCTATTTTGACTTTATCACAGAATAAAACGATTCTGACAGCATTACGGCACGGTACAGCATACAATGCAATAAAAAAACCCATTCCTGACATCGGAATGAGTAGCCGTTAAAAAAGCCGCCAGTTATGAAGTTGCCATACCAAAGCTTCCCATGCGCCGTTTCACTTTAATGTAGGATGCCGCTTCCGCTATTTCATCGTGATTCAATGGTTTATCATCCAGCAGCAGATTATAATCTGCAAAACTCGTTAAATTCTGTAAATCCAGATCGATTCTCCGTTCTTCACGGTCGAGTAAATTATCCACTGACACTTCGAAATAATCCGCCAGTCGCGCCAGATGGCTCACAGAAATCTGTTTCTTACCGCTTTCATATGCCCAGACAGTACTCTTGGCGAATCCAATATCATCTGCCAATTTTTCTGGTGATACCCCTTTTTCTTCACGCAATCTTTTTATCTTTTTGCTTAAATCTTCCATTTTAAATAACGCTCCTTCTTTGTTAAAATTCTAACTATTTAAAATATACTGTACATTAATGATATTTACAATATCTTCGTATAATATTTTTAGATGTTTTCGAATATTGTGTGAACTTTTTGGATAATATTCAA
>NZ_PJBO01000068.1:0-19374 GCF_002836425.1 Planomicrobium sp. MB-3u-38
GCCTGAACGGACATTTAAGTTATCAGTAGTTGAATATAATTTGGCGATCGTCGCATTTTGGAAAGCTACTTTGAATTTCGGTTCCAATGCACGTGCCAGGAAGATTGCAAATTCTTCTCGGATCAACTCTTTGTTCGGAGAATAACTTCCTCCGCCGGTTCCGTTTGAGATGCCGGCAGTCGCAATTTTGTTCACTGCTGTATAAAGGCTTGTGCTGCTTGAATCTTGTTTGATGTCGGTAAAGAACACAGTGCTCGTTTTCGTGAGGTTGAATGCGCGGCTTAACAAGTAAGCCATCTCACCGCGGGTCATGGTTTGTTTCGGCTTGAAAGTGCCATCGGGATATCCGGTGATGATCCCTTTATCTACCGCTGACTGGATGTAGCCGGAGCTGTAGCTTGACGAACTCACATCGGAAAATTTAGTTTTTCTCTCTGTTCCACTTAATCCGAGTGCACGGCCGATCAATGTAGCCGCCTGTTCGCGTGTTACTGAATAGTCAGGTCCGAATTGGTTACTGGATATTCCTTTGATAAGTCCTCTATCGTATAAGTAATCAATCTCCACATCACTCGATGATACATCCTTAAATGGCGTCCAAGCGGACGCGGGACTCAACCCTATACTGGAAATCACTAAAACAGCAGCGACTAAAAATAACATGACCTTGCTTGCAAAACTATTCATTTGTCTCTCATTTTCCCCTTTCGGTGCTTGTAATTTTTCTATCTCTGATGATATTAGCACGTTTTTATGCTATTTTATGTATTTTTTTATAAAATAAGCAATAAGTCTGGTTTAAAAGTCAATTATAAAAAACCGATTATGGGGAGTAAGACTATTTTATCATTAAATACCCGGTTTTTATACATTCTCCAATAATGAAAAAATTTCCTTCCATAAAGAGATGGAAATTTTCATTTCTAATAAAAAAATCGACATTTTATCATCTTTAGGAGACTTTTAGATGGTATACTCTTTTCTAGGCATTGGTCATATCTATATGAATAAATGGTTAAATTTAGATATATAGATGTATAGTTTGCCATAGAAAAATGATATAAAGTGTTAACAGGCTATTAAGGAAACCCTTAACATGCCGATTACTAGTTTCATACAGAAAAAAGGGGGATTCATCAGAGAATGAAGAAAACAGTAATTTTTATCTTAGCAATGCTTCTGGTCCTTTCGTCGCTGACGCCGCTGCAAACAAGTGCGGCAGATGATTTAACAGGTTATTTATATGAGAAGGAAATGCGCGAGTTGATCGAACTTGGCGTATTGAACGGTTATCCGGATGGTACATACCAGCCGAAGCGCAAAGTGACACGAGCAGAATTTGCAAAAATGGTTGTAAAATCATTTGAACTGGAATCACAGGTGCAAAGCGCTGAATTTACAAGTGCTGCAGCAACTGAAATGACTTTCACGGATGTACCGATGGATAAATGGTACGCTGTTCCAATCCTGGACGCAGTAAAAGCAGGGATTGTAAATGGCTATCCGAATAACACCTTCAAGCCGGATGCACTGATCACCCGTGAACAGATGGCCAGTATGGTAGCACGTGCCATGAAGGCCAAAGGTATTGTTACGGATATGAAAGGTGTTCCGCAACTTGCTTTCACAGACACGACAGCGATCCATAATGACCACAAAGAAGATGTCAGAATCCTGACTCATCTTGGAATCATCAAAGGAAATGAAAATAATACGTTTGCTCCGAAAGGGGAATCTGAACGTTGGATGGTGGCTTTGCTTATGCTGAGAGGCCGTGAAATCGTATTTCCTCCGGTACCGAAAGAATTTCAGGCTTCTTCCATAAAAGATGGAGCAACTGTTATTGTGAAAGAATTTGATACTTTCGCAGAAGCACAAAAATTCGTTGCTGGCAGCAGCACTGCCCATGTGGTTGAACGCAGCAGCCAGATTATGTGGATGAAAGGTGAAGGCTTGGCAGTAGCTAATAAATTTACAGAAGTTTTTCCGACTGAAACATTGAAAACAGACTGGAACACGAAATACCGCCCATACGTGACAGCGAACGCTGAAATGAAATTCCTTGGCGCAACTGATAAGTATGTGAAAGTGGAGTTAGCTGGTAAAGTTGGCTATGTGCCTGCGAATACGGTAAACCTGCTTCCGAAACAATTGCTGACAGGCCAGTCTTATTATCAAATGACAACTAATGGCGAATTGATCCATTATATTTACAACCACAACACTAAAGCATACGCGACTGCCGGAGTCATCGGCGTTGCACCGGAAGCTTTCCAGGCCGGCGCGAAGTATTACAGCTGGGATGGGGCAAACTTCACTGATGCCGCTGGCAAGAAAGTGACGGAATCCCACCAGTATTTCAACAAATTACAACTTGCGACAAAAACGAATTATACAGCTGAAGAGCTGGATCGTTACCTTGAGGAAGCCTTCCCTTATTACAATAAGAAAGTGCATGGCAAGGTATGGACTGAAAGCCCGCTTGTCGGGACAGGCGAGTTCTTCAAAGCAGTTGAGAAAGAATACAAAGTCAACGCTTTCTATCTATTGGCTCACGCATTGCATGAAAGCCAATGGGGCACAAGCTTGATCGCGCAAGATAAAAAGAATTTATTCGGATTGAACGCTGTTGATGGCGATGCTTATAACGGCGCGAAAATCTATGCCGATTATAAAGAGTCCATCGTTCACGCTGCCCAGCATGTAAACGGCAGCTACCAGAAAGTGACAGGCACGAACTATAACGGTTCTTTCCTAGGAAACAAAGGGATGGGCATGAACGTACGTTATGCATCGGATCATCTATGGGGCGAGAAAATTGCGGGACACATGTACCGTGCTGATAAATTCCTCGGGAACAAAGATCTTTATGCTTACAATTTAGGGATCACAACGATTTCAGGCTTGAACTTCCGCAACGCAGCGGGTGCAACTGGAACTGATACAGTTCTTTACAAAACACCGCTGGCAGGGATTCCTGTTGTCATTCTTGGTGAAACAACAGTTTCAGGCGCAAAATGGTATAACGTAGTTTCAGAAGACAAAGCCTACACTGATGCATTTGGTTATGGCTCCGGTTCACTGGGTACTTACATCAAACTTTTACCACTCGCAAAATAACAACCGAATATGCAGGCAGGGTGCTGTTTAAGGGTCTATTCTCCTTAACACAGCACCCTTTTTTTGTGTTATATTATGATGAGATATTTTGCCTCATTATAAGGAGAATACATATGACCCCACAATTCGTAAAAATATTGGACGTACCGTTTATTAATACGACGAGAGCTGCATTCATCCAGACTCTGCAAAATAGAATAGAAAAGAAAGAAAAGACGTTCGTTGTCACTGCCAATCCTGAAATCGTCATGGCCTCATTGAATGATCCGGTTTATAAGAAGACACTTGAAAAAGCCGATTTCATTACAGCGGACGGCATTGGCGTCGTGAAAGCGGCCCAACTGGTCGGACAGCCATTGCCGGAACGTGTCAGCGGATTCGATATGATGATGGATTTGCTGGAAGTGGCGAATGACAAGCATTACCGCATTTTCTTCCTGGGAGCGGCGGACCATGTGCTGCAGGAAACATTGGCGAAAGTGAAAACCGATTATCCGGGTATCCAGGTTGCTGGAGCACAAAACGGCTTTTTCGACTGGAAAGATCCGGTGCTGCCGCAGATGATCAAAGACTCCAAGCCGGACCTTGTTTTCGTGGCGCTCGGTTTCCCGAGACAGGAAAACTGGATCGGCGGCCATATCGGCCAATTCGACCAAGGCGTTTTCATCGGCATCGGAGGGAGCTTTGATGTGTTCTCCGGAAATGTCAAACGCGCACCGGATGCCTGGGTGAAACTCAATCTTGAATGGTTCTACCGTTTGGTCAAACAGCCATCCCGCTGGAGACGCATGCTGGTATTGCCGAAATTCGCCTTGACGGTCATCCAAAAGAAAGCCTTGAACAAACGATGAAGAATACATTACTCAAAAGCACCATCATCCTGTCGGCGGCTGCATTGCTGTCGAAGATTCTGGGCAGCCTCTTCCGCATCCCGCTGCAGAACATAGCGGGGGACGAGGTGCTCGGAATTTTTACTTTAGTCTACCCGGTCTATATGGTGGCCTTGATCCTGTCAGTTGCCGGCATCCCGATCGCCATTTCGAAACTGATCGCGGAATCGAGGGCGCGCGGTGATGAACAGGAAGTCAAAGATATCTTCATGACTTCCGGAATCCTTGCGGCCATGTTCGGCATCGGCAGTTTTTTGCTGTTGTATCTGTTCTCTTACCAGATCGCCGAAATCCTGGGCGGAAGTTCTACGCGCCCCGCATTGATCATCGTTTCCGCGACGCTGTTGATTGCGCCGTATATGGCGGTGTACCGCGGTTATTTCCAGGGCCATGAAAGGATGACCCCGACTGCCGTTTCGCAGGTGATCGAACAATTCATACGGGTCGGCCTGATTCTTCTGGTGGCTGCCTATCTCGTCCAGAACCTTTATTCGGACAGTGAAGTGGCAGGCGGAATCATGATCGGATCCATCTTCGGGGCACTGGCTTCATTGATCTATCTCCGTGTTCTTTATTCGCGTTCGGAAGTGCGCGTCAAAAAATCGCTTCCTTATAACTTCAGCCATTTTAAAAGGACCGCAAAACGCATCCTTTTCATATCCATACCGATTGCATTCGGAGCCATCACCATGGCATTATTGAATCTTGTGGATTCCATCACGATCCCGGGTGCCTTGAAGGCTTATGAAAATACATCGGAAAACGTCAATTATCTGTATGGCATCTACGGCCGCGGACTGGCGCTTGTGCAGATCGTCACGGTTTTCGCGAGCTCCGTCATACTGCCGCTGATTCCGAATATCTCGGCGAAACTGGCGCAGAACGACCGCCTCGGCACGCAGAAAGTCATCGAAAAGACCTTTTTCCTGACCTATCTGCTGTCAGTGCCGGCAGCAATCGGCCTGTTTGCGCTGACTTATCCGATCAACCTTGGCCTCTTTACGGACCTCGCCGGCAGCAGTGTGCTGGCCATCATTTCACTCAGCTCGCTGTTCACGTCATTGACGATCCTCAGCACGGGCGTTTTGCAGGGAATCGACAAAGCTCGTCTTGCCGCATGGGTCATTGTTGCGGGAGTAGGGGTGAAAGTGATACTTAATATCATTTTTGTTAATCTATTCGGTCTCGATGGAGCGGCGATTTCGACAGCTCTTGTGTATTTGCTGCTGTTTGTGGCCAATCTGTACTTTATCCAAAAGCATGTGAAGTTCGTTTCATTCAATAAAAGAACGATCGTTATCCTGTTCGCTTCGCTGGTGATGGGAGCGGTAATCGGGATTCCGACGCTGTTTATGGATTTTGAAGCGGCTTCACGAGGATTCGCACTGCTATACCTGACTGCTGCCATCGCAATCGGTGCAGTGGTTTACGCCGTATTGCTGTTTGCCGGGAAAGCGGTCGACAAGGAATTATTGAGCGGCTTGCCTTTGGTAAATAAAATCTTTAAATAATACAGTTATGTTAATTTTTCGCAAAGCGACGATTTACATGGGCATTTGCTTATATAATAGAAGGAAGTTAGTAAAATATATTTTAGTTTAATCAATAAATCACTTTTTATAAATCGCTTCGGCGCTATGGACAAAGCTCCCGCAATAAGCCGAGAAGAGCACTCGTCTTATTGCTCCGCGCAGTCCTGAACCGCGCCTTTGCTGAGAGAAATCTCTAAAGATATGGAGCAAAACAGCGAAGACTCCCAGGCGACGAAGCGAAGTGTTGAGATCCACTCGGGCGAAGTGGAACGAGCACGAGTTAGCTCAGCACAAGCCGCCAGGAAAGCGAAGCTGTTTTGCGGAATATCGAGTATATAAAGTTAATTAATATTATTTATATTTACATCCCAACAGCATCGCCACTGGACGTAAGAATTCAAAGTAATTGTAAGGGTGTGTAGGCAAGTGCAGAAAGTGTTAATCGGAATAATCCTGGCCGCGATGATTTTAACGATTCCTTCTATATATAACCGTGTACAGGTGGAGGAATCGAACAAGACAGTCGAAACAATCGTGCCTTATAAATATATAATGGACTGGATGATCAAAGATCCGGAATTGGACCAGGAACGTATTTTGAGCCAATTGCAGGACTATGGCATCGATACGATCAGCATGGAGCCTGATACTTTGAGTACCCTTCGGAAAAAAGGGGATGTTACCGTCATCAGCGTTTCTACGATGAACGAATTGCTGATTTTCAACAAGATGAAACCGTTGATGCATCCTTTTGATAAAGAAGGAATTTTCATTCATGCCAATCAAGAATCTTCATTTGAAGAATTAACGAAAAATGTTTTTGAAGATACTCGCCAAATTACGGTGGAAGACGTGGATTACACATTCGTGCCAGGTGAAGTGGAAAAAACTTTCGATGTTCCGGTGGGATACGACTCGGATGTAGTCGAAGCTGTAATGGATGCAGGCATGGAAGTCGTGCCTAGAATAGGCGATTATAAAAATACCGCAGACACTGAAAGAATGGCTGAAGAATTGCTTGAGTTGAAACAGCCTGGGATTGAAAAAGTGTTGTTTATGGGGAACGAATCTCCGTTTTATTCAGAGCCGGAGAAGTTGAAAGAATTCAGCAGCCGACTTTCAGATGCTGGTTATTCTATATTCAGTACAGAATTTGCTGCGCCAAAAGGATTCCAGACAGCCGCCTATACAATGGACATGGATGTCATCCGTTTACACAGCCAGGGATTAGCGAAAGGCAATGCTTTTGATATCGCTGATAAATTCACACGTGGAGCGAAAGAGCGGAATATACGCGCGTTCTTTATCAATCCAAATTTTGACGAATACGCGGAGGCTAAAGAGGAATTCGAGAAATTAAACAATGAAATAGAAGCCCAGTTGCCTTCGGCTTTCGAGCGCGGCTCTTCTGGCACCTATGATGAAATTGGGGTTCCGCTTTGGCAGATTGCCTTGGGACTGATTGGTTCCATCGCATTTCTTGCCTGGGCTGCACAAACTGTTTTCGGTAACCGCAAACTTACACTCGCCGCCGTTGCAGTGCTCACTTTATTGGCTCTGATATACCTCGTTACTGATATGACGATTATTCTGAAAGTCTTTGCACTTGGATTAGCAGTTACTACGCCAGTCTTTGCTGTGTTGCTCAAAAAGAATACAGAATCGAAATACTATCTGCTCTCTTCTTATTTCAAAGCAGTAGGAATTACTTTGATCGGCATCTGGTTGATTGTGGTCCTGTTGAATGGCAATGCATTCATTTTAGGAGTTGACGCGTTTAGAGGAGTAAAACTAGTTTACTTCCTGCCTATTGTTTTCCTGGTGTTATATGCTTTATGGGGTAATATGGAAAAAATTATGAAAGCGAATGTCACTTACGGGCATTTGATTGTCATGGGATTAGTTGGAGCGATTGTTTTCTTCTATTTGAGCCGTACCGGCAATGAAGGTTCAGTACTCCCTTATGAATTGGAATTCCGCATGTTCCTGGAAGATCTGCTTTACGTGCGTCCTCGAACCAAAGAGTTTCTGATTGGTTTGCCGATTTTCTTACTGGCGCTGGAAGTTGCAAAAAAATATCGCACAATGAGCTATTATTTACTGATCCCAGCCGTTATCGGCTTCCTGTCTATGGTCAATACATTCACGCATTTCCATATTCCACTGTCCATTTCTTTATTGCGTACAGGATACAGCGTAGTTTTGGGCTTGTTAATCGGGCTGATTCTGGTATTCTTGTATAGATGGGCAAGTCAAAAAATTATCACAGAGCTGAACAGGAGGTGGCAGAGATGAGAATCGTTTTATCCGGATATTACGGCTTTGACAATGTAGGGGACGAAGCTATCCTTTTTGCCATCATCCAGTCATTGAAAGAGTATCATCCAGGAGTGAATCTCACAGTCCTGTCCAATAACCCTGAAAAAACAGCAGCTTCCTATAAGGTCGATGCAGTGAATAGATGGAATATCAATGAAGTCAGGAAAGCGTTGAAAGAATCGGATTGCCTGATCAGCGGAGGCGGCAGCCTGCTGCAGGATGAGACTGGCATGAAGAGCATTTCTTATTACTCGGGTGTCATGAAAATCGCCCAGTTTCTGAAGAAACCCGTGTTCATCTATGCGCAGGGGATGGGTCCGGTTAAGAGTAAGATCAACCGCCAAATCATGAAACATGTGCTGCAGCGTTCGGAAATGATTACGGTGCGCGATAAGCATTCGAAAAGCTTCCTTCAGTCAATCGGCGTTTCAAAACCGATCCAATTGGTACCGGATCCGGTTATGGGCATTGATGCGAGCGGCTTCTCAAGTGGTTTGACAGCAGGTACTGATTCGAATAAACGAGTGATTTCCGTTTCCATCCGCAATTGGACGGAAGATTTGTCCTATTTGAATAAGGTGGCGGCGGGGCTCGATCAGCTCGCTGACAATGGACATGAAATCTTGATGGTTCCGATGCACGGCAAGTATGATCATGACACATCCAAGAATGTCGCGGGCATGATGACGAATAAAGTCGAGATATTCCCGTACGACAGTTCAATAGAAGAAAAAATGGCAGCAGTCAAAGAGTCGGATGTCCTGTTGGGCATGCGCCTGCATGCATTGATTTTCGCAAGCGTCGGCAATACGCCATTTGTGGCATTGTCCTACGATCCGAAGATAGATTCATTCGCAGAAATTGTTGACCAGAAAGTGCTCGGCAATGTCAGCTCGGACGATTGGAGCGCGGATGACATCGTCTCTTCCATCGAGGAGATCCTTGCGAATTACCCGAAGGAAATCAAGAAACTTGAAGAAAGCGTCATCCCGCTTCAGCAAAAAGCGAATGACACGGCAAAACAGGTAATCGATTTTTTGCTGACAGGCGCTAAAGTTGAGAAACAGCGCGAATACATTGTTGCTTCACCAAAAACGAAAAACAGATAAACGAAAACCGGCAGACGATGCGTGCATCGTCTGCCGGTTTTTTAGCTTATTGAGCAAAGAAGTCAGGAAATCGATATTCCGCAAAACAGCTTCGCTTGCCTGGTGGCTTGCGCTGAGCTAACTCGGTCTCAGCACGCTTCACCCGAGTGGATCTCAGCACTTCGCTTAGTCACCTGGGCGTCTTCGCTGTTTTGCTCCATATCTCAAACTGTTTTCTTCTATATATGAAATCTTTATCTATTTGTTGAAAAAAACACTCAAATTATATATGGAACTAGAATGAAGCGACAGGCGGTGACTCCTGCGGGAACCAGAGCGAGTCCTGAGACCCCGGAGGGAGCAACGCGACTGAGGAGGCTCAGGCAGCTCCCCGCGGAAAGCTTCCGCCTAAAGCGAAATGAATATAGAAATAGACATATTTTTAATTATCATACACCTTACCCGTCTTCATCTGACCAAATATTTTATTGCCCTTCCCGAAGACGATCCAGCTGTGCGGGACGAAGTCGAAGAAGAAGCGGACGATGAACCAGCTGGCGAAGAAGGTGATGACCATGGTGGCGAGCTGCCAGGCATGGAACAGCATGCCGTCGCCGCTTGGGAGCATCTGTCTGAGTATGAGCAGGAACAAGGGATGGATCAGGTAGAATCCGAAAGAAACCGTTCCGATTTCCGTCAGGAAGTTTTTGATGCGCGGCAGGTTCCAGAAACGCATCAGATGCACCAGGATGAACAGCGTCGCAGCAGCCGTGAACGCGTGCGTGCTCCAGGCGAATTCGTGCAGCTTACTGTGGAAGCTGGCCTGGCCGGTCAGCGTCAGGTAATTGATGCTGACATATAGAGCCACCATTGACAGGTAAGCGGCAAATACCGCAGCAAGCCCCGGCCAGCTCTTGCGCCAATTGAGTATCCAGGCAGTGATTTTTTCGTAATAGACGCCCAGGAACGCTCCGAAGAAATAAAACATGAAGTACGACAGCGAGACTGATCCTTTATTGGCCACCTGGAAGATTTCCGAATTGGCGAAGACCCATGTCCACTGGATCACTATGCCGATCGGGATGGCAAAGCGCCGGATGAATGCTGATTTTTGGAATAGATAAAGGATCAGCGGGAACATGAGATAGAGTTGCACGCTGACGAAGACGAAATACAGATGGAAATACGCATCACCCGTAAAGAAATCTTTCAGGAAATTTGGCAAAGCTTCGGCTGGCACAAAAGGGACGCCTACGGTCGTGTTCATATAACTCGCAATTCCGAAATAGAAAATTGAAAAGACGAGATAAGGGACGAGAATATAAAGCATGCGTTTTTTATAGAACTTCTTGAACAGATCCAGCGTCAGTTTGCGGGGGTAATACGTATAGAACAAGATGAAGCTGCTCAGGAAAATGAAGGTCGGCGTACCGAGCTTTCCTGCGTAATTGAAAAATGTATAAATGCTGAATGCTGGAGATGAATGTTCGGTAAAGCCGACTCCGGTTGAGGATGCATGGACGGCAAGCACGGCGAAAATGGCGATTGCGCGTGCAAATTGAATCTCATCCAAATGTTTTCTGTTGATGTTCAATGAAATTCACCTTACTTTCTTCTACTATCATATATACTAACTCGCCAAGAGTTAAACCCTCAGCCTGCAGAATTTACAAAACACGAACAATAACGCAGTTTACTTTACTGAAATAAGGAATTGCGAACCAGGAGTTCGTGGGTAGAAGGACTCTGATGGGACTTTGGTTTGTAAAAGCTTTGTTAATTTGTTAATTTTTCGAATAATATATTGTTGAAATATTCCATCCATGCTAAACTTAAAACGTATGATTGCGCTTTCACAAATGGGAACAAAAGATTACCCACAGCATAAGATTACATAATTTATTCCCATAAAATGAAAAAGCAGTCTAACCAATAAACCAAAGGATGGTGCCGAATGAAAGGTAATAAGATGTTTAAAGCCTCAATTGCCGCTGCAATGACAGTGAGTATGGTAGGCTTGCAAGCGCCGCTGGCTGCAGAAGCAGCTGAAGGGGATTTCGATTTAACGATCATGCACACGAATGATACGCATGCAAACTTGGAGAACGCTCCAAAACGTGCGACGCTCGTCAAACAGCTTCGTGCTGCAAACCCGAATAGCCTGTTGCTTGACGCTGGTGACGTTTTCTCTGGAAGCCTGTACTTCAACTTGTTTGAAGGTATGGCTGACTTGGAACTTATGAATTATATGGGTTACGATGCAATGACTTTCGGTAACCACGAGTTTGACCTTGGAAGCAGTGAATTTGGACATCAGTCATTGGCTGATTTCGTAACAAACGCTGAATTCCCGTTCGTATCATCAAACGTTGACTTCTCTGGCGATACATTGTTCGATGGCCTTCAAAACAACGTTTACACAGCTGATTTCGGAAATGGCGAAATCTACGATGGCATCATCAAAACAATCAACGGCGAAAAAGTTGGTATCTTTGGTTTGACGACTGAAGAAACAGCGCAAATCTCCAGCCCGGACGCAATTGAATTCACTAATTACCTTGCTGCTGCAGAAGAAGCGGTTGCTGCTTTTGAAGCGGAAGGCGTAAACAAAATTATTGCTTTGACGCACATCGGCTATAACGATTCTGTACAATTCGACAACGACCGTTTGTTGGCTGAAGGCGTAGCTGGCATCGACGTAATCGTAGGTGGCCACACACATACAGCATTAACAGAAGGCCAAGTGATCAATAACAACGGCGAGCCGGTTGTCATCGTACAGACAGGCCAATACAACAGCAACCTTGGTCAACTTGATGTAACTTTCAACGCTGAAGGTGTCATCACTTCAACTGTAGGTGAAACACACCCTGTAACATTGCACAAAGTTTCTGATGCAGCAGTTGACACTGAAGCGGCAGCATTGCTTGCACCTTATAAAGCTGATGTTGATGAAGTGAAAAACGAATCAGCTGGCGCTTACACTGAAGTTTTCCTTAACGGTGGACGCAATGAAGGCGGAGTCCGTACTTCTGAAACAAACCTTGGGAACGTCATCACTGACGGTATGCTGAATGCTGCGAAACAAATCGATCCTGATACTGTAATCGCTTTGCAAAATGGCGGCGGTATCCGTTCTTCAATCGATGTAGGTGAAATCACGATCGGTGAAGTATTGACAGTTATGCCATTCGGTAACTCTTTGGCAATCATGGACTTGACTGGTGCAGAGCTTAAAACTGCCCTTGAACACAGCGTAAAAGAATTCCCGAAAGAAAGCGGCGGGTTCCTTCACGTAGCTGGAATGGAATTCTCATTTGATCCATCTCAGCCAGTAGGCAGCCGTGTAACTTCAGCAAACTTGATTTCTGAAGACGGTGTACGCACGAAGATCGAAAACACGACACGTTATAAAGTGGCGACAAACACATTCACTGCTGCTGGCGGTGACGGCTATAAAGTATTCGCTGACGTGTATGCTGATGGGCGTGTAAGTGAGCCTGGAACAATCGACTATGAAATGTTCATCGATTATATCTCTGAATTGGAAGTCATCTCACCGATGCTCGAAAACCGCATCAACCCGACAATTCCATTCAAAGATATCAACATGAAAGATTGGGAATACCCGTACGTTAAAGATTTGTACTACCGCGGAATCATGAACGGAACTGAATTGGATACATTCTCTCCAGACCAGAACCTGACTCGCTGGCAGGCTGTTACAATCCTGACGCGTATTCCAGGATTGATCGACGAAGAAATGGTTATTGAAGATTCACCGTTCACTGATATCTCACACTTGCCGCAAGTTCGCCAGGATGAAATCCATGCAGCTTATGCAGCAGGATTGATCCAAGGTGCAAGTGCAACGAAATTCAACCCGAATGCTAACATCTCACGTAAGCATTTCGCATTGTTGATCAACCGTGTATTCGAAAACATCAATGGTGATTTCGAATATGATGAAAATGCTCCGTACAAAGACACAGCTAAATTGACTGCTGAAGAGCAGGAAGCTGTTACAATGCTTTACTACCACAGCATTGCAACTGGCTACAATGGCAACTTCATGCCAAGCAAAAACGCGACTCGCGCTGAAGCGGCTAAGATGTTCTCATTGTTCATGCCTTACACAGCTCAATAATCTAATCAAATCAAGTGAATAGCAGCCTCTTCGATAAGGAGAGGCTGCCTTTTACTGGCTTTACAGCATTTTATTACTTTTTTGTTATTTATTAGTTAAATGTTTTTATCTGTCCCAACTATTGAGGAGTGGAATTCATTGACGAAAAGTTCTTTTGGTAAATTATTCTTAAGTTTTCTATTAGTTATTTCCGCGGTTCTGCCGTATGCGGCGACGCAGGCAAATGCTGAAACAGCACCGATTACAGTTGCAGAAGCGATTGCGAATAACAGTGGTACTGCAACAGTTAAAGGGTTTATTGTTGGTACAGTCTCTAATGGACCGAATTTTGATCAGGAAGCGCCATTTACTGTTCCCAGTAATCTTGCATTGGCAGATTCTCCTGATGAAACAAATCCATCAAAAATTATTCCAGTACAATTGCCATCAAATTCTGATATAAGAAAAGCCTTGAACTTAGTGGACAACCCATCTATGTTCAAAGGCGAAGTAACGATTACAGGCGGTCTGGAAGCTTATTTTTCAACACCAGGCCTTAAATCACCAACTGCTTTTGAGATCCTTTCTGAAGGCGAAGCCCCACCAGAAGCGACTGTTGTCAATTCTGTATTGGAAGCACGCAATTCTGTCGGAGAATTGATCCAAGTGGAAGCGACAGTTACGACAGGTACAGGATTCTGGGGCGGGAAAGCATTCTACGTCCAGGATGAAACTGCCGGACTTTACGTATACACAAGCAACGCTGACGTAGCACCTGGCGATATCGTCAGTCTGACAGGTTCGGTTTCCGAGTATAACGGCGAATTGCAATTGCAGCCGAATACGATTGAAGTCGTATCTTCTGGAAACGCATTGCCGGCTGTTCAATCAATCACGCCTGCAGGTGTCGATATGGACGCGCAAGGCGAACTGATCGAAATGAATAATGTTACAATCACAGGTTTGGAATCTGTAAATGATTACGGAACTTTCGAATTTACTGCAACTGATGCAGACGGCAACGCTGTCGTTGTCCGCAACGACAACCGCAATGGCCTGACGTTCGAACGTTTTACGCAACAGTACAAAGAGGGCGACCTGATCAACGTGACAGGGATCGCTTCAAAATATTACGATGCTTTCCAGGTGAAAACGTTGGGTCTTGATAGTTTTGACCTTGTGAACAAACCTGCAGTCTACACAACGACTTTCCCAGGAATCGTTTCTGAAGGCACAGAAATCGCACTTCAGTCCGGCTGGGAATCTGCAAAAATCTATTACACAGTTGACGGCAGCACGCCGACAGCTTCAAGCACAGAATACACTGCTCCAATCACGCTTACAGCTGATACAACGATCAAAGCGATCGCTGTAGGAACTGAAACATCTGATGTGTTTTCATTCGAATACACGGTTTTGAAAACAGATGACCTGAAAATCCGCGACATCCAAGGCGATGGCCATTATTCGGATTATGAAGGTGTTGTTGTCAACGAAATCGTTGGCGTAGTAACACACACGTACAACTCTTCAAACTTTGTCATCCAGGATATCAATCAGGATGAAGATCTGACGACTTCTGAAGCAATCATGGTCAACATGTCTTCAAATGAAGTAGTTGTTGGTGATCTTGTCACTGTTGCAGGTACGGTTGAAGAGCATTTCCAGGAAGGCTATTCGGATATGCGCGACAACGATATGCCGATCACACGCATCCGTGCTACTGATGTAGTGAAAGGTGGCACAGCTGAATTGCCTGCACCGATCGTAATTGGTGAAGACGTGATGCCGCCATCCCAAATTATCGACAATGATGGTTTGACTTCATTCGACCCGGCTGAAGATGGAATCGATTTCTGGGAATCCCTTGAATTGATGCATCTGGCAGTGCCGAACGCGAAAGTTGTTGGGCCACAGAAATACGGCGAAGTGGTTGTAGTCGCTGAAAATTCTCCAAACACAGTTTTCAACAAGCAAGGCGGAATTTTGATTTCTGAAAATGATTACAATCCGGAACGCATCATCGTAGATTTTGACAATGAAAACTTCGTCGCAAAAGCGGGCGATTCTTTCAATGGCACAATCACTGGCGTTATGGGCTTTGGTTTCGGTAATTACAAAATGTGGACTAAGGAAGATAATCTTCCGGCATTCGTGATCGGAGACACAGTTCCTGAAGAAACATGGATTACGGCTGCTGAAGATAAATTGACAGTTGCTGCATATAACATGGAAAACTTCTCAGCTGATCCAGCTCACACTTCAAATGAAAAAGCAGCTCGTCTTGGTGAATCGTTTGTAGAAAACTTGAACTCTCCAGATGTAGTTTCATTAGTGGAAGTTCAGGACAACGATGGACCGATTGCTTCAGGCAATACGGATGCCTCACAGAGCTATGAGCGTCTGATTGCAGCAATCGAAGCTGCAGGCGGACCGACTTATAAATGGACAGACATTGCACCAGAAAACAATAAAGACGGCGGACAGCCGGACGGCAACATCCGCGTTGGATTCCTTTACAACCCTGAGCGAGTAACACTTGCTGAAGGTACCAAAGGTGCATTCAATGAAGCGAATACGTGGGTGGAAGGCGAATTGGCGTTGAACCCAGGACGCATTGAACCTGAAAATCAGCCGGGCACACGCAAACCGCTTGCCGCTCAGTTTGAATTCCAAGGTGAGAAATTCGTTGTCATCGCAGCTCACTTGAACTCGAAAGGCGGCGACCAGCCTTTATTCGGACAGAATCAGCCTCCATTCCTTAAGTCTGAAGCAGAGCGCATCGAATTGGCGAAAATGATCAATAACTTTATTGCAGAAGGCCAGAAACAGGATCCGGATTTGAAAGTCATCGTTAATGGCGACATGAACGATTTCGAATTCACACCGGCTCTTGCAGCATTGAAAGGCGATATCCTGACAAATAAAGTCGAGGATGTGCCGTTGGAAGACCGTTATTCTTATTACTACCAAGGCAACTCGCAGGTTCTCGATCATGCGCTTGTGACAAACAACATCGCTGATCAGACAGAAATCGATATGCTGCACATCAATGCGATGTTCATGGAAGAGCACGGCCGTGCATCCGATCATGATCCTTTATTGATCCAAGTTGATTTCACTCCGGAAGTACCAGTAAAAGAAATGCCGTTCACAGATGTTAAAGTGACGGACTGGTCATACGTTTACATCAAAGACCTGTTCGACAGAGGAATTGTAAACGGTACGTCGGAAACATTGTATTCACCTGAGAGCAGCCTGACTCGCTACCAGGCAGTTACAATCTTGACTCGCATCCTTGAAATGGACACTGCTAACGCACCAAAATCTCCATTCACGGATATCTCAAGACTTCATCAGGATCGTCAAAACGAAATCAATGCTGCATACGCTGCAGGATTGATCACAGGTAAAACAGCATCTGAATTCAAGCCGAACGAGTATATCTCGCGCGCCCACTTCGCGTTGCTGCTTGACCGCGTCTATACGAAAGTCAATGGCGACTACAGAATTGCCAAACTGGCTCCGTACAGCGACATCAAGAACCTGACTAACGATGAGAAACTGGCAATCACATTGCTGCACGACAAAAAAATCGTTGAAGGATACAACGGCAAATTCAACCCGTTCCGTTCAACATCACGCCAAGAAGCAGCGAAAATGTTCTCGCTGTTCTTGCCGTACGCTTCTAAGTAATAATGTAAGCTAAATGAAGAGCGAGGCTCCCGGGAGATGGGGGCCTCGTTTTTTTTTTTTTTTTGTGGTTGAGGAGGGTAGGCAGGAAGTCGATATTGCGCAAAGCAGCTCGCTTTCCTGGGGGCTTGCACTGAGCTAACTCGGACTCGGTCCCCTTCGTCCGAGTGGATCTCAGCACTTCGCTCGAAACACAGTTGGAGGGCCAACTGTGTTTCTAATCCCCTGGGAGTCTTCGCTGCTTTGCTCCATATCTTCGAATCACTTAGTGATAGTGCTTTAAAAATGACGGTTCTAACTTTGTTGAGTGGTAAAAATGAGGAAGAAATCAGCGAACGCCTGATTATTTCCCTGAGCGCCTGAATAATTTTCTGAACGCCCGATTATCCTGCTGAGCGACCGAATAATTTCCTGAACGCCCAATTATCCGGCTGAGCGCCTGAATAATCTCCTGGACACTAATATCGGCCAGAAGAAGCATGCTTTCACCCGCTAAACTGCCCGTTATTCTTTATTTACTTAACAAACAACACCCATCATAAGTTTCCTTCTATAAAAAAGCGCTTAGATGGATGCTTTTCGCAGGCGAAAAGCGAAAAACCAACAAGAAAACCGAGATAAGCAGGGAAGGCATCTTTCATTTGCATGGCGTTTATAGCAAGCGGAAAACTATAACGTAACGTCACAAAAAACAAAAACCCGCTTCCAGCCAAAATAGGCGGGGAGCGGGTTTTCACATCAATCTCTTACAGGCAAAGTCTTCATGTACGCATCCGACAAGTATTCGAGATGCAGCACGCGGTCGTAATCTTCACGGTATTGTTCGAAATCCGGAATGACTTCTTCGGTTTCGAGATCATACGCCGTTCCGTCTTCAAAGCCTTTTTCCGGGATGAAAAGGATTTCTTCATTCCAGAATGAGCCAACCGGCAGATAATAACGGGCGCCGAGAAGCGTTTCCTGATGGTTCAGTACATCCTGCCCGAAAATGACCATATCATCGAGCGGCAAGCCCAACAAGTTGGCGATGGTCGGCATCATATCAAGCTGCCCAATTTGCTGTTCGAAAGTTTCGCCATCATCGGTGATGCCCGGCGCATGAAGGATGAACGGAACCTTCAGGCGGTCGATAGTCTGGTATTCTTTGCCGAGAAGTTCAGTCACCAGATCCACATCGCGCTGTTCAATGGCGCTTTGCTGGAGACCGAAATGGTCGCCGTAGATCGCAATGACCGAGTTCTCATAAATGCCTTCTTTTTTCAATTGTTCAATAAAATCATTAATGACGCGGTCCATATAATTGATGGAAACCAGATACTCGCCAGTCAATGAGCCTTCGAACTCTTCAGGAAGTTCGTATCCCTGATGCTCTTCCGGCAAGTGGAACGGGTGATGGCTAGTCAAGCCGATAAGCTGAGCATAAAATGGCTCATTTTTCATATGCGACTCCCGCAGAACCGGCAACGCCTTGTTGAACATGACTTCATCGGATGGCCCGATGCCGATCACATCTTCATTGCCGAAAAATTCACCGTAATAATATTTCTCGATGCCGAGCGCCGGATACAATTCGTTGCGGTTCCAGAAACTGATATCGTCGGCGTGGAATGTCGAAGTCGTATAACCTTCGCCTTTCAGCAGGCGGGGCAGACTCGGAAACGCACGGTCGGCGAACGTCTGGGAAGTCGGATTGAAAGCGGTCGGATAAAGCGACGTATTGACAATAAATTCAGCGTCGGACGTGTTGCCCGGTCCGGTTTGCTGCGCGGTATTCGGGAAATAGAAACTGTCTTCTATCAATTTGTTGAAATTCGGCGTAACTTCTTTGCCGTCCAGTTCAAGCCCGATCGGGAAGCTCTGCATCGATTCGACTTGAATCACAATCAGGTTGCGGCCTTCAGCGGCGCCGAAAAACTTCCGCTCTTCCGGCGGGATGTATTCCAAGCCCTTCAGGCTGCGGACTTCTTCCATCAACTCAGCGGAATTCTCGACCGATATATCCGTCTCGATTGCCGTCTGCCCCTCAGGCCCAATATAAATCTCCAGCGCCTCATAATTCAAAATGCCTTTTTCCTGCGCCGCCAGCACATTATTCGAAATGGCTTCATCTTTATGCGCCTGGAAATTAACGAACGAAACGATAACCGCCAATAAAAGAAGCGGGAGCACAAGAAATTTCTTATTCAGCGAATAATTGCCGATCGGATACTTGCGGACCAGCAAAAGAATAATCAGCACTACAATCTCCGCGAAGAACAGGAAATAAATCGGCTTGATCAGCGCGCTGACACTTTCGTTGATTGTGCCGACCTGCCCCAATTGGAACAGAGCGAAATATGTAACGATACGGCCGAAGAACGCATGGTACATGACGACCGCCAGAAACAGCGTCGAGAAAATCAGATTAAGCAAAAGAAAAGCGCCGGGCTTCCACTTGCCGGCAATCAGCTCAATCAGCGTGGTGAAAATAAGAATATAACTCAACTCGAGCACGAGCGCCCGCGTAATATCCGCTTCGCCGAACAGCAAGTAGCGAAGGAAGATGATTTTCAATATCAGAATTGCCGTGACAATAAACAAATGACTCGTCAAAAACTTTGTAATAT
>NZ_PJBO01000069.1:0-19066 GCF_002836425.1 Planomicrobium sp. MB-3u-38
GAGCTGAACGGGTGCCGTCGCTTTTCTGCTATTATTGCATCTTCGAACGCAGCAGCGAATTGATGAAGCCATCGATGTCTCCGTCCATGACTGCCTGAAGATTCCCTGTTTCAAAGTTTGTCCGGTGATCTTTTACCATAGAATAAGGGTGGAAAACGTAAGAGCGGATCTGGCTTCCCCAGCCGATTTCTTTTTGTTCGCCGCGAATTTCAAGAAGCTGTGCTTCCTGCTCTTCGATTTTCAATGCATATAGTTTGGCTTTCAGCATCTGCATCGCTTTTTCACGGTTTTTGATTTGCGACCGTTCCTGCTGGCAGGTTACAACTGCACCAGTCGGAAGGTGGGTGATCCGGACTGCCGAATCGGTTGTATTGATGTGCTGACCGCCGGCGCCGCTTGCACGGTAGGTATCAATCTTCAAGTCTTCCGTCCGGATATCGATTTCGATTTCTCCGGTGAATTCAGGCATGACTTCACAGGATACAAATGAAGTATGGCGTCTTCCCGAAGAATCAAAAGGAGAAATGCGGACAAGACGGTGAACCCCTTTTTCCGCTTTCAGGTAACCGTATGCGTTATGGCCTTTGATGCCCAGCGTAACGGATTTGACCCCTGCCTCTTCACCCGCAAGATAATCGAGTGTTTCAACTTTAAAGCCCCGTTTTTCAGCCCAGCGCGTATACATCCGAAGCAGCATTGAACACCAGTCTTGGGACTCTGTTCCGCCTGCTCCTGGGTGCAGCTCAAGAATTGCGTTGTTTTTATCATATGGTTCACTCAATAGCATCTGGAGTTCATAGTCGCTGAGCTTGGATTTAAATTCCTTCAATTCCTCACTCAGGTCTTCATGCAATTCCTCGTCCATTTCTTCACGCAATAACTCAAGTGTCATCTCCATATTTTCCTGGGATTCTACAAAATCGTGGTAGGTGTTGACGATTTCCTTCAAACCGTTCAGTTCAGAAATGACGACTTGCGCCGCTTCCTGGTTGTTCCAGAAATCAGGATCGATCATCATTTCATCCAATTCCTGAATTCTGGCCTCTTTGTTTTCTAAGTCAAAGAGACCCCCTGAAGTCCGCCAGTTTTGCGGATGATTTGTCGAGCTCGTTTCGTATATCTGCTAATTCCATCATAATATGTTTCCTCCTCATAAGAAAAGCGCAAGCGCTTTGTTGCCGCTGGAGTTTTGACAGTACACCGCTCCTCCAGAGCCATATTCAATATTAAAACATCATGTTTTTTCCGTAAATAACACCGAAGAGCATAGCGCTCTTCGGCAATTAAGTGTTTCTATACAGTTGCACCATGGCAGTTCTTGAATTTCTTGCCGCTGCCGCATGGGCAAGGGTCATTTCTTCCGATAGTGGAATCGCTGCGGATCGGTTCTTTTTTCTTCTTGACCGCAGTATCTCCTTCTTTCGGATTGACCGCTTGTCCTTTGGCAACTTCTTCACGCTGCAAGTTGTTGCGGATTTCCGCTTTCATTGCATACTTGGATACATCGTCTTCAATGGCTTCAACCATCGCCTCGAACATCGCAAATCCTTCATGCTGATATTCGCGAAGCGGATCATTCTGTCCATAGGCACGCAGGTGAATCCCTTGACGCAGCTGATCCATGGCATCGATGTGGTCGATCCATTTCGTATCAATCGAACGGAGCAGCACGACTTTCTCGAATTCACGCATGCGCTCCGGCGTCATTTCAACTTCTTTTTCGTCATAGCGTCTTACAACTTCCGCTTTAATGAAATCAATGATCTCTTCCTGTGTTTTATTCTGCAGATCCGCTTCTGTCACTGCATCTTCAGGCAAGAGATTGGCCGCAAGCACATCAGCAAGTGTCTTCAAATGCCAATTTTCCGGTTTCTCGTCTGTCGTATGCGAATAGACGACGCGGTTGACTGTATTATCGATCATGCTTTCAACCAATGCGCGCATATTGTCTGTTTCCAGGACTTCCATACGTTCTTTATAGATGATTTCACGCTGCTGGCGAAGAACATCATCATATTGCAGCAAACGTTTACGGGCATCAAAGTTATTACCTTCCACACGCTTCTGCGCTGATTCCACTGAGCGTGTAACCATACGGGATTGCAATGGCTGGGAATCATCCATGCCAAGTTTGCCCATCATATTACGCATCGCATCAGAGCCGAAACGGCGCATCAGATCATCTTCCAATGAAAGATAAAATTGTGTTACACCCGGATCTCCCTGACGGCCTGAACGGCCGCGCAGCTGATTATCGATACGGCGCGATTCATGGCGCTCGGTACCAAGAACAGCCAATCCGCCTGCTTCGACCACTCCTTCACCGAGTTTGATGTCCGTACCACGGCCGGCCATGTTTGTCGCGATGGTTACCGCGCCTTTTTGGCCGGCATTTAAAATGATTTCAGCTTCGTGCGCGTGGTTCTTAGCGTTCAGGACAGAGTGGCGAATCCCTTTTTTAGTCAGGTAATTCGAAATGATTTCTGAAGTTTCAATTGCGACAGTACCTACCAGCACAGGTTGCCCTTTTTGATGGCGTTCAGCTATATCATCGCCTACCGCTTTGTATTTCCCTTCAGTCGTCGCATAAATCAGATCAACCCGGTCATCCCGGATAATCGGCTTGTTTGTCGGAATTGCAATAACGTTCATATTATAGATATTGCGGAATTCCTCTTCTTCGGTTTTTGCAGTACCCGTCATACCTGATAATTTTTTATACATACGGAAGAAGTTCTGGAAAGTGATCGTTGCCATCGTCATCGATTCGTTTTGGACTTCCAGCCCTTCTTTTGCTTCGATTGCCTGGTGCAGACCATCAGAATAGCGGCGCCCTTTCATCAAGCGGCCGGTAAATTGGTCAACAATGACCACTTCCCCATCCTGGACTACATAATCGACATCGTTATGCATCGTTACATGAGCTTTCAATGACTGATTGATTGCATGGTTCAGGCGCACATGGTTGATGTCGAATAAGTTATCGATGCCAAAAGCCTTCTCGACTTTTTCGATTCCTTCTTCAGTCAAAACGACGCCTTTTGTTGTTTCATCATATGTGTAATCTGCGTCTTTACGCAGCATGCGCGCAAAAGCGTTCGCCTGCATGTAAAGCTGGGCCGATTTAGCCGCTTGTCCTGAAATGATCAGCGGCGTACGCGCTTCATCGATCAAAATTGAGTCAACTTCATCGACTACGGCAAAGTTCAACGGCCGCTGGACCATATCTTCTTTATAAAGAACCATATTATCCCGCAGGTAATCAAATCCCAGTTCATTATTTGTGCTGTATGTGATGTCAGCCAAATACGCCTGATGTTTTTCTTCTTTTGTCATGCTGTTGGTGTTCAAACCGACTGTTAAGCCAAGCCATGTGTATAATTTGCCCATTTCTTCAGCATCCCGGCTGGCCAGGTATTCGTTGACTGTAACAACATGTGCTCCTTGCTTGCTGATGGCATTCAAATAGACAGCCATCGTCGACGTCAGGGTTTTACCTTCACCGGTTTTCATCTCGGCGATATTGCCCTCATGCAAAGCAGCCGCACCCATGAGCTGCACACGGAATGGATACATTCCAAGTACACGTTTTGAGGCTTCCCTCACTGTCGCAAATGCTTCAGGAAGCAGATCATCAAGCGACTCGCCTTTGGCGTGGCGGCTGATGAACTCTTCTGTTCTCGCTTTTAATGCGTCATCGGAAAGTGCTGCAAAATCGGACGCCAGAGCTTCCACAGTGTCAGCAATCTTTTCCAGTCTTTTTAAATCCCTTTTATTCGGGTCAAATACTTTGTTTAATACTCCTAACATTTATACCGCTCCTTGCACAGTGTCCAGTTCCGTAAACGGACCGGATCGCTATTGCTTTATTTATGTGTCAATTGGATCGCATACTTCAAGAATCTCTGATTGGCCGGAACATCCATTGATTTCCGAAAAATCTCACTCCTCATTTTAACACTGCATATAAAAGCGTGCAAACAAAGAAGAGTCTGCTTAACGGAAGGAATTCACGAATATGGCAGCCAAGTTTCAGCAAGAGGCAAAGATCCAAGCCAAATAGAAAAAGCCGGACAGAAAGTTGCTTCTGTCCGGCTTCACCATTATTTGCTTAACTTATTTTTTAAAATTTATGAAGAACTTGTTTCGATCAAGCCGTAGGTTCCGTCTTTACGCTTATAGACGATGTTTGTATCGTTCGTTTCAGCGTCAGTGAAGACGAAGAAGTTATGTCCGAGCATATTCATCTGCAATACCGCTTCTTCTTCATCCATCGGTTTCAGATCGAACTGCTTTGTACGTACGATTGTGAAATCTTCTTCCGTGTCTTCTTCCTGTGTGCCATTGTTTTCATTCTCATAGTTTGCGAATGCTTGGCCCATCGGTTCACGATCACGGAATTTACGGTTTACTTTCGTTTTATATTTACGGATTTGACGTTCGAGTTTTCCGACGATCAAATCTACCGCTGCATACAGTTCATCATGCCGCTCTTCAGCACGCAATGTGAGGTTTTTCATCGGGATTGTAATTTCAACTTTGGATTGGCTGTTATTGATCGCCTTCAGGTTGACCATAGCATTTGCATTGGTTCCTTCAGGGAAATAACGTTCAATTTTTTCAACTTTCTTTTCGATATGGTCTCGAATTGCTGGAGTTACTTCGATGTTGTCACCCTTAAAATTAAATTGCAGCATATTAACTCCTCCTTCTTAATCTCTTACACTGTTACATTTCTACATGTTCCCTAAGGAATCCTTCTTAAAACGTAAATAGTTTCAGCAATGTGGATTACAGGTAAACTATATGGCAAGGAGGTGAAGGCGATGTTTACAAATAAGCTTGTCGTCGTTACGGGAGCCGCACAAGGAATAGGAAAAAGCATTGCCGGCCATTTCACAGAAAAGGGAGCAAAAGTGATCGGCCTGGATATTGAAGAAGTGAAAATTGAAGACGTAGAGTTTATGCAATGCGATGTAGGAAGCTTCCAGCAGGTGACCGATACGATGCGAAAAATCCATGAGAAACACGGAGCGATCCATATACTGATTAATAATGCCGGCGTTTCTAAATTCCAATCCCTCTGGGAAATCGAAGAAGATGACTGGAATGGGATTCTGGATACTAATCTTAAATCAGTCTTCATCTGCAGCCGTGAAGCAGCCCGGTATATGTCGGAAGATATTCGATCCATCGTTAATATGGCTTCAACACGCGCCTTTATGTCAGAGCCGCATACGGAATTGTATTCAGCTTCTAAAGGCGGTATCTATGCGCTTACGCATTCGCTGGCAGCTTCACTCAGTGAGAAAGGCATACGTGTCAATTCCATCGCTCCAGGATGGATTCATACAGGCGACAAATCAGAGTTGAGGGAAGTCGATCACGAGCAGCATTGGAGCGGCCGGGTCGGAGATGTTTCAGATATCGCACGAGCATGCCTGTTTTTATGCAATCCAGAAAACTCCTTCATTACAGCAGAATGTTTGACGATTGACGGCGGGATGACCAGGAAAATGATTTATGAACATTAATGGAACGGGCTTTTACCGCCCGTTTCCATAAAATTCATGCCCTGATTAAAGCAACGAACGAGACTGTTTCCGCTCCACTTTCTTTTAAGAGCTTCGCGGCAAGGCGCAGCGTAGTGCCGGTTGTGTACATATCATCCACAAGCACAATATTCTTCGGCACCGGATTGCCTTTCAACATGAATAGTCCACGCGTAGCCATTCGCTCCTCTTTCGTCTTCTCCCCCTGAACCTCTTCATTCTTCTGAAGCAGATGGATATAACCCACTTTTCCGGCATCCAGCATGCTGTCAACTTGGGAAAAAGTCCGTCGCCTTAATTTCTCCCCATTCATTGGAATGGGAACAGCAATCGCACCCGCCTTTCTTACGGCTTTTGCCAGTTCGTCCGCAAATACCTCAGCCAGCACCACATCCTGAAGAAATTTAAATTGATGGAAATATTCCTTCATCGCTTCGTTATAAATGTATAGGCATTTACCTGAATCGATTGCACCGCGGAATTCAGTCGTTTCCCAATAACTGCATTCACTGCAAAGTTCTGCACCTGCAAGTCCACAAATCCTGCAGCCGTTTCCGTTCCGTTCAAAACCGGTTCTGCAAGTTATACAGATGGTTTCTTCCGGATCCATAAAAAACAAGTCCCGCCAGGAAGGCTTCAAATCAAGTCGGCTATCACATAAATAACAGTTCATCGACGCCCCTCCCGGTTATAGGAAATAATGAGATCCCTTGCTTTATCCATCTGACGGGAGATGCCATTATGAAAAAAGATCACTTCACCATTCGGGAACGCACTTGACCGTCCCGCCCTTCCCGCCATTTGAATCAGTGCTGATGCCAAAAAAACCTCTTCATCAGCTCCAACAACGCCAACTTGGATATTTTCGATCGTCACGCCTCTTTCCAATATAGTGGAAGTCAGTACACCTCTTATTTCACCGTTGCGCAGCTTCATCACTTTTTCTTTCCGGTCCTGATCTTTGGAATGCACTGCTTCAATCCCATCATCGATCCATTTGAATAAAGGCTCGGCCTGCCGGATCATTTCGATGGTAGGGAAAAAAAGCATGAACGGTTCATTTTTTTCAAGTCTCAATTTTACCCATCCTGCCAATTTTCCCGGAATTTTATTGGCGTTAAAAGATTTCCGGTAATTCCATAACGATCGATATTCCGGCACAGGAAGTGCGTGTCCATGGAAACGGCGGAAGATTTTTGACTGGTTTGGTATGGCTTTCAATAATTTGCGTGAAGGGGTTGCAGAAACATAAATGATCGGGGAATCTGCTTTCAACGATTTAATGACTGCCCTGGCAAGTGCCGGATCATATGAATATGGAAACGCATCCGCTTCGTCAACAACCACCAGTTCGAATGCCTGGCTGAAGCGATAAAGCTGGTGGGTTGTCGCCAAAACCAGCTGGGCAAATCCTTCTTCTAAAGCAGATCCACCATATAATGTATGGATGGTCGTATCGGGAAAAACCGCTTTGAGGCGCGGCGACAATTCAAGCACGACGTCGGTGCGCGGCGCCGCGATACAGATTCTTTTTCCTTCAGACAGGGCTTTGTGCAGCGGCGGAAACAATAATTCCGTTTTACCTGCACCGCAGACGGCATAGACCAGATGGGATCTGTTTTTTCGCAAGCTTTCACTCAACTCATCGGAAGCAAGCTGCTGGAGGTTTGTAAGTTCGCCATTCCATGTGAATGAATGGGAATGAGGGGTTAATGATAGAGGGTCTTTCCAGGTTATCAAATCTGTACATGAGCTGACTCTGCCCATCCTGATGCAATGCCTGCAATAAAAACATTCAGCTTCGCATTTCGCGCAATTGTAAGATACGATTTTTTCAGTCGATTGCTCGAGGCACCGGGCACATTTCAAGTCCTCCGTAATGCCTTTTTGCACAGCAATAAATCCGGCGTCAATTGCATTTTCAATTTCTTCCTGTGGAAAAGGCGTAAAATCACGCAGCCAGATTCTGCCGCTGAGAAATTTCTGTAAAGCTTCCATATCCCAACTCCTTCTTTGTTCTTCCGGTTTAAAAAAAGGCCTGGCAGGTTATTTTTTTACCCAGCCAAGACCCATTGATCCTTCTCCTAAATGAACACCGATAACCGGTCCAAAATAAGAAATATCAAATTCTACTGTAGAGAATTGCGCTTCCAGTTCCTTCTTCCATTGCTGCGCGTCCGCTTCCCGGTTTGCGTGGATGATCGTTGCTTTAATGGAATCACCGGATTGTACATCGGCTTCGAGCAATGACACCATACGGTTCATGGCTTTTTTTCGTGTACGCACTTTCTCGAACGGCACTATTTCCGTTTTCTCAAAATGCAGGATCGGCTTTATTTGGAGCATGCCTCCTACAAGTGCCTGCGCACCAGATAATCTTCCGCCACGCTGAAGGTGTTTCAAATCTTCAACCATAAAATAAGCGCGCATCGATTTCTTCATCTGATCAAGTTCCTGCAGAATTTCAGTTGCACCAGCACCATCAGATGCCATTTCCGCAGCTTTTAACGCATAAAAACCTTGCATGGCACATGATATCTCGGAATCGAATGCATAAACAGCTGCATGTTCAGTCATCTCGCCTGCCTGAACTGCGCCCGCGTATGTACCGCTGATGCCGCTTGAAAGGTGTATGGTGATAATTTCATCGTAATCCAAAGCAAGACGCTTATATAAATTGATGAACTCTCCAATTGGCGGCTGGGAAGTCTTCGGCAATTGGACTGACGATTTCCTATAGAATTCGTCAACAGTCAATTCCTGTTCTTCTTCAAAAGATTCCAAGCCGAACGTGACTTGCAGTGGAATCATATGGATATTCCATCTTTCACGGACATCTTTAGGCAAATATGCCGTACTGTCCGTAACTATCGCTGTTTTTTGCATAAATCATCCTCCTCTTCCAGTTTACCAAATAGTACTCCTGTAAAACTACATAAAAAAACTTCCCGTAAAAACGGGAAGAATACCATCAATTGCCTATAAAATGAAGTCCGCTGACTTTCCACTCAGCGTCTTCCTTCTTGAAAATCACCACTTGTCTTCCTGATTGTTCAGTTTTCGCACCGGTTTCAGCACCGACAGCCACTTCAATTTCAGCAAATACTTCTGCACGTTCAGGTGTATACTTCACAATTGTTTCATTCGATGGAACGTATTCAGTGTCGTATGCAGTAAAAGCTTCTTCCAAAGCAAGCTGATCTTCAGCTCTGTCGAAACCTTCCGGCTCTTCCGCAATCACAGCCATATAGCGATCCAGGTCTTCTGCATTAAAAGCTGCAATGTATTCGTCATATGCCGCAAGGATCGCTTCCTCTTCTTCTTCAGGAACATCAGCTTCCAGCACATTTCCTTCACTGTCCATTGTAAATCCAGCAGATTTATCTTCCATGCCGTGGTCCACAGCATTATTTTCATTTTCAAGATTGCTGTCATCAACTGAATTCGTGTTCTCGGCAGGACCACTTTCCTCTGAACAAGCAGACAGCAAAAGCAGCATGCCGGCCAGCAACATCATTTTTTTCATGGGGCACTCCTCCTGCGATTCATTTTGACACAGGCCATTTCATATATCAATGAAGAATCTGTGTCATTTCCTACAGATGATCGGAATAATCACTGAAAATAAAAACGCGATGGCACTGGGCCACCGCGCGGAATTTCAATTATCTTACTTCTACCCAGCCATTTTTGATTGCAGTGACCACTGCTTGCGTACGATCATTGACCTGCATTTTTTGAAGTATGCTGGAGACGTGGTTTTTAACTGTTTTTTCGGAGATGAAAAGCGTTTCACCGATGATTCGGTTGCTTTGTCCATCCGTCAACAATTGCAGGACTTCACTTTCACGTTTCGTCAACAAATGGTAGGGACGGCGGATTTCAGTCTGGTGGAAGGATCCTTTGTTTTCGCGTTCGCTTAGACGGCGGAATTCCATTACCAGATTGCGGGTCACTTTCGGATGCAGATATGAGCCGCCCTTCGCCACAACTTTAATGGCTTGGATGATTGCTTCAGCATCCATCTCCTTCAGCATATACCCTAACGCGCCGGTTTTCAGCGCATGTGTAACGTATGACTCATCATCATGAATCGACAGCATAATGACTTTTGCATCCGGATGCTTCTCCATCAACTCGCCTGTAGCTTCCACACCGTTCTTTTGAGGCATATTGATATCCATCAATACGACATCCGGTTGATTTTCTTCGTATAATTTGATGACTTCAGTACCGTCGCCGCCCTCGGCAACAACTTCAAAAGTCTCTTCAAAGTCCAGAATCCTTTTTACACCTTCACGGAATAGCTGGTGATCATCTACAATAATAATTTTCGTCATTATGTTGTCCTCCTCAAATACCGTTCTTATATACCCAATTCATAGGGGATCTGAAACATTAAGATGGTCCCTTCCCCAAGACTTGAATTTATGATGAAATCCCCTTTGATCAGTTCGATTCTCTCTCTCATCCCCAGTAGACCGAATGATTGATTCTTTACGATACTCTGATCAAAGCCGGTGCCGTTATCACTGACGCTAATGCTGACATGTTCTTTCAACCATTCCAATTTGACTTCAATAGCAGTCGCTTTTCCGTGCCGGATGGCATTCGAAATCGCTTCCTGCACCAGACGGAAAATGGAGGTCTCAAAACTTGATGGCAATCTTCTCTCGGTCCCATTCGATTTGAAAGCAAGAACAGTACCCGGGTTATAATCACCGGTCGTTTCCAGATACTTCCTCAGTGTGGGCACTAATCCAAGATCGTCCAGCGCCATTGGACGAAGATCATAAATGATTCTCCTGACTTCAGTCAAAGCATGGCGAACCATTTCTTTCAATGAAGATATTTCACGGAATGCCTGCTCCGGCCCTTTTTCACGGTACGTCCGTTCAATCAGGTCCGATCTGAGCAGGACATTCGCCATCATCTGCGCAGGTCCATCATGAATTTCGCGTGACAGCCGTTTGCGTTCTTCTTCTTGCGCTTCGATGATCCGCAGGCTATAATCGTGATTTAACTGCGGCTTTTCAATCGCATCTTCCACCTCTTCAAAATCGGATGAGAGATAATTCATGGTGATGTTCAATTGGTTCACAAGCTTTTCAGCCCGTTCGATTGTCTGTAATAATGTCTGCAGACGCCGTTGAAGCCGATCCCGTTTTTGACGGTATTTTTTTTCTTCGGATCTGTTGGCAGACAATTGAAGCTGCAAACTATTGGCATTTTCATATGATTGGCGAATCTGCTCTTCCGTATAAGAGTTGAATGACCCTGATACTTCAGCAAGGCGCCTTCTTGCAGCACGTGTTTTCTCTTCCAATAAGTCGCCGGTTTTGATGACAGCCGAAATGTTCAAACGCACATCTTCCAGTTCGTCCTTCATCTCTTCATAACCCTGGCGACTTTGTTCGCTTATAATGAAAATATCTTTTTTTGACTGCTCCATTTTGGCCAGCAGCTCATCATAAATGGAATCCAACTCTTTTCCATCGATTTTTCTGGACATTTCAAAACCGCCTTAGATAATCTTCGTGCATTTGGTGAAATCCTTGAATCTTTATGCCTGCATAGGCTTTAACAAGTATATCACTATATAAGTAAGCTAATATTAAATATACATTACAAATTATCTGATTTCATTTTACAACAGGGGGGTTTAAATTGCGAGAATCTTACATGACAACAGGCAGTTCGGCCAGTGCTGAACTGCTTATACAGAAATCCCGCTTTATCGGCTACGCTGCGAGAGCTGAAACCGAACAGGAAGCTCTTGACTTCATCACTTCGATAAAAGAACAGCATCGTTCAGCAAATCACAATTGTTCCGCCTATATGCTGGGTGAGCATGACTCAATCCAAAAAGCGAATGACGACGGGGAACCCAGCGGAACCGCAGGCGTCCCAATACTGGAAGTTTTAAAAAAGAAGCAGTTGAAAGATACTGTCATTGTAGTAACCCGTTATTTCGGCGGCATCAAGCTCGGCAGCGGCGGACTGATCCGCGCATATGGAAAAACGGCTTCCGAAGCATTGGCTGCGGCCGGCATTGTTGAACGGAGACTGCATTCATTGATGAAAGTGACTATCGACTATACCTGGCTGGGCAAAGTCGAGAACGAAGTCCGGCAGTCCCAGTACCCTTTAAAAACAATTGAATATACCGAAGGCGTTGACCTGTATATTTATGTGCCAGTGGCTGAAGAAGAGACATTTGCCGCTTGGTTGAATGAACTGACAAACGGGCAATCTTCCTTTATTTGCACCGAAAAGGAATATCTGGAATTCCCCGTTAATTGAGCAACTTTATTTACTCAGCCTTTAAAACACTGTATAATAAATTGATTAGAATACTTGCTTTTCGATTTTCAATTATTGCATCTTTATATAGAAGAAAAGACTGGAAAAACTGAATTTGTAAATCGGTTAGCCCATTCCCACTCAGAGGAGCCATAACCATGAACCGTAAAAAATACCGTAAACACAAATCGTCCAAAAAACGGACAATCATCAAAATTTCCTTGACCCTGGCAGTGTCCTTGCTTTTATGCCTTTCCGCATATGGCATTTATTTAGTTAAAAAAGCCGAAAACGCCGCCAACAACGCCTTTGAGAGTGGTGATCGGGAAATGTCCGATTTACGCGACGAAAAAGTGGAGCCTCTCCACGATGACATTTCCATTCTTTTCATCGGAGTCGATGACAGCAGCAAGCGAGACCAGAGTTCCGGTAGCATCCGCTCTGATGCATTGGTGCTGGCGACATTGAACAATGAAGATAAGTCCATTAAACTGGTGAGTATTCCGCGAGATACCTACACCTTCATACCAGATGCAGGCAAAGAAGATAAAATCACGCATGCATATGCCTATAATGGGCCCAGCTCCACTATCGAATCCGTCGAAAATCTCTTGGAAATCCCTGTTGATTATTATGTAAGAATGGATTTTGAAGCATTCATCGATGTGGTTGACGCACTTGATGGCATCCGCGTGGATGTTCCTTACGACTTGGAAGAACAGGATGAATTCGATAATGCAGGCGCTATCAGTCTTGAAGAAGGCATCCAGACAGTCGACGGCAGTGAAGCACTCGCTCTTGCAAGGACTCGCCATTACGACAATGACATTGAGCGCGGAAAACGCCAGCAGATGATTTTGCAGGCAATTATGGACAAGGCTTTATCAGCTGGTTCATTCACTAAATACGCTGATGTGATTGACGCAGTCGGCGATAACATGAAGACGAACCTATCTTTCAAAGATATGCAGGCATTCTTCGAATACGCTAAAGACGGCAAGCCTGATGTTGAGGCTATTACACTCAACGGTTACGATGACATGTCGACCGGCATCTATTATTGGCAGCTGGATGAAGAGTCCTTAACGGAAGTTCAGGATATCCTTCAAAGCCATCTGGGATTGAAACCGGACACTTCTTCTTTCTCTGACAACAGCAGTTCTACTGAATTCGGAAATGAAGCTTATAATAATGATTAACAAAAAGAGACATTCCTCCATGGAATGTCTCTTTTCTTTTTGATCAAGTTCAGTATACATAAAAAAGACTGGCCACAAACCCGATTGTTTTGTGGCCAGCTTTTTATTTACCTATCATTTTAACCAGATTGATCAGCGGGCGGTAGTTCTTTCCTGCCAACCCCACAACCTCTACGAATAATTCAATGGCCAACAGCATCACACCCAGCAGAAGGATGCCTCCCCACAGAGTCGCTTGGGAGAACAGCAAAGCTGCCAATCCGAACAAAGCCGCAATGCCATAAATGATTAAGACTGTCTGGCTATGTGAGAATCCGATATTCAGAAGACAGTGATGCAAATGCGATTTATCTGCAGCAGAAATCGGCTGTTTTTCACGAACGCGTCTGACAATAGCAAAGAATGTATCAGAAATAGGTACGCCCAGCATGATAACAGGGATGATCAAAGCTACCATCGTTACGTTCTTAAAGCCCATCAATGCAAGAACGGAAATCATGAATCCCAGGAACAAAGCTCCGGTATCACCCATGAAAATCTTGGCTGGATGGAAATTATAGAACAGAAAGCCGATAGAGCTTGCCGCGAGTATAGCGGCTGTTGACATGACGAAGATATCGCCCATGATAAATGCCATTATCGCCAAAGTGACAAGTGCTATAGTTGAAACACCTGCAGCCAAACCATCCAGGCCGTCAATCAGGTTAATGGCATTTGTGATTGCGATAATCCAGATGATCGTCAACGGTATACTGAAGTATCCAAAATCAATTTCTCCGCCAAAGGGCAGGTTGATAAATGAAATTTCAAGACCGCCGCCGACGACTACAATTGATGCAGCCAGCAGCTGGCCCAACATTTTCGCTTTTGCGGTAATTTCAAGCATATCATCGAAAACACCGGTGATGATTATGATAAATGCCCCAATGATAATGGCGGTTGTAATCGGTATAAAAGCAGGTTCAACTGCATTGGATATGGGATCTACTGGCCTTAAAATAAAATATCCGATCAAAAACGATCCAAAAATGGCTAATCCACCTAAACGCGGCATTATACGCGCATGGACTTTCCTGTAGTTTGGACGGTCCACCGCTCCAACCCTGAAGGCAAGGCGTTTGACCAGAGGCGTCAGGACAATAGAAGCAATGAATGCCAAAACCAGCACGAGGTATAACATACCTTTCCTCCTCAAAAATTCTTATGCACATAGAAATTCAATGCTATTATAGCACAGAATCTCCCATGAATCATATTTATTCCTTGTTATTCCAATTAGACGTTGTCTGCAGATGAAAAGTTTCGGGCTTTACCGATCTATTTTAATCAGTGATTGAATTTTATCACGTTGTTCTTCACTGATTCCGGTTTTCAGATCGTTGCTGCTGGTCCCCTTTTTCCACTCACGCACCGCTTCGGCTGTTTCAGCCAATCCACGGGGAGCCCAGCCAGTTTCTTTCGCTTTTGTATTGTCAGCCAATATAAAGCCTTCCGGATGATCAGCACTTACCGGTATCCATAGCGGAAATTCAAAAGGTTTAACTCCAGCGTCCAATAATATCCGGTCGTCTGCCCATACTGGAACTGCTTCATCAGAAGCCAGCGTTTTCACAAGCTCTTCCATAGTAACCGGATTTGCAGTTAGATTAAACGTGCCGTTAGTTCTATTTTCAACATTTAAAACCGTAAAAGCGGCCAGATCTTTCGCGTCTATCCACTGCACTTTCCTCGACCGGCCGCCAGGTATCAGCACTTCACCCGATTCATTCAGTTTGAGTGCCCAGTAAGTAAAACGATCTGTCGGGTCGTGAGCTCCAGCGACAATTCCAGGACGGATAATCAAGGCATTATGCGGAAAATAATCTTTTACAGTTTCTTCACATGTCACTTTTAAAGGCCCGTAGGTTTCTCCGGTTACCGTATCGCCTTCCATGCCTTTATGCATAGAAGCACCTTCAGCCACCGGCCCTTCACTGAAATCATCGTAAACAGAAATCGTGGAAATGAACGTATAATGGTCGGTGGAAACATGATCTAAGACTGGGATCAGATCGGAAGGTGTATAAGCGGAAGTATCAATCACTGCATCCCATTTTTCATTTTCCAGTTTATGTGCATCCAACCGTCTGTCACCTGTTATGCGTGAAAGCTCAGGAAAAATATCGGGATTGCTTTTTCCCCTATTGAATAATGTGACGTCATGCCCTTTTTCCACAGCTTCTTCAACAATATGACGTCCTACAAATGACGTTCCACCGATAATAACAATTTTCATATTTTATCCTCCAAAGCAAGTTTATTTTAGTAGTATTTCGGGGTAAAGCTGTTATAATACAATATAGTTAGAATATTTTAAAAATATAGGGGTGCAAAGCAGCATGAATGGCAATCTGCAATTTTATACAACGTTAACGGATTGGACCGGTTGGGACGAAGCGGCAGTTTTGAAAATGCAGCATAAAGAGCGTGCCGAACTTGCAAAATCCATTACTTGTGCAGGATTACTTGTCGACCTATCCATGGACCAGCACGCCGAAGTAAGGGAAAATGTTGCAAAGAACTCTTTCACACCCCTTACCACTTTAAATCGTTTAGCAGAAGAAGATCTGTGCATCAGTATACAAAACGCTGCTAAAGAAACGTTAAAAGCAATTCACAGCCAGCCTATTCCAAAGAACTTTCAGTGAACACTGAAAGTTTTTTTATTTGCCCCGATTTCCCAAGGGTTTAAAAACGAAGCAAAAGGCTATACAAGAGTTAAGACATTCATTGGGAGGAATCGATTATGAGCAAGGATGGATTTTCTGATAAAGTCAAAAGCGCTGTCAGCAAAGGTAAAGGCGAGCTGAAAGATCAAGTCGGCAATGCAACTGATGATAAGCAAAAACAGCGGGAAGGTAAAATGGACAAAGCAAAAGGTGAAGTCCAGGATGCCGTTGGTGATTTCAAAAACAATACAAACAAAAAATAATCTTGGTGTACCGGTCAAATCGACCGGTTTTTCTTTTAACTACAAAAGGGTTCCGCTCATTTAATTGAGCGGAACCCTTTTCACGTCCTTTACTGCCGTTTGCCGGACGCTTACCGCAGCTGCTTAGAAAAGTCTTGGTGTAGGTGGCGTTGAAGTTTTCTTTTCCACATCCTCATGGAATGATCGCGCATCGCGCGGATTGTGGCGGTTGTCCACATCATCATGTCCATCAAGTGTATGCTTCGGATCGTCGTGTCCGCGTCCGCTTCTGTGTCCATTGTTTCGATCATCGTCATCTCTTATTAAATGTTCTTCTTCTGAATCCCTTCCGAATGGAGCTGGTCCTAAATTGGGATCCACACCCGGAGATGGTTCATCCTGTCTCCGATTTACCCCATCTTCACGATTAAGGTCATCTTCTTGTGCTTCTGTCTCCAATTGCGGCTCGTGGTCGAAACTCTTCTCTTTTAAAGACCCTTCATCTTCAGGCTTAGCATCCGTTGTCGGATGAATAGTTGCGCCTTCCAGCCTTGAATCTTTGGTTTTGTTTCCATAACCCGGATCACCGTGCTGATCTTCGCGTCTGACTTCCGATGTATAGATGCGATCTGAGTCTTCAGCGATTGTCCGAGAAGACAATCCATCCGGACGTGTATCATCTATGTGATCTGCGCGCACATCCCGATCTCTTATTTTTTCATCGTTGAATTTATTGCCGTCACGTTCGATATCTCTGCCAAATGGTGTAAAAGCAGTATTTCTTTTGCGTTCATCACTATCGATTGTACGGGTGTCATCGCCGAATGATGAAGTATTCTCTCTTTCCCTGCTGAGTGAATTACCATCTGTATATAGAAGAATGGCTCCTTTTTTAATATCTTCACTGTATCTGTCGATCGATGATTGATCCAGATCCAAATTCCTCAACTGCGAATGTACTGTATCTTCTCCGCTGAAGAAAGACTTGAACTTGCTCGAAAATGATTCTGCTTCATGCTTATCCACATTGGATTGACTCTCATATGAATTGAAAACATCCTTATCTCTGGCAAGGACATGGATATCATTTTCACTGTAACCGTGCATCTTTAACTGTTCGATGCGCTGTTCCATCTCTTCCTGGCTATATACCATTTCGAATTCTCTATTAGACTCTCTCATTTTCAATTCAGCCTCCTGTATAATCGTCTTAATAAGTGTTTACCCGAACCTTCAGAAAAATAAAACCTGCTGTTCTAAGTAATGACATTCGCAGAAGATAATTTTGTGCAAAATAAAAACCCTTTCCATATATTAAGGAAAGGGTTAAAACTCTTAACGGTATTTCTTGTCGCTCTTCGTATGTTTTTCTGCTTCGCTTGTTCCGCCTCTGGCTTTTTCAACTTCCGGTTTTTCCTCCGTTGTGAAAGAAACATGCCGCTCATCTTTCACTAATGTCGGATCTTGCAGGAAAGTTTCGCCGCGGGCAAACCGGTCCTCCTGCTCATCGAAATTATTATCGACCGAGTTGATGAACTGATGGCGTTTTTGGTCTTCGGGAGTTTCAGTCCCCTGGTTATTCCTCAATTCACCTTCTTCAACTGCTTCCAGAATTCCGGCACGTTCTTCTTCCGTATAAAGAAGGATTCCGCCATTTGCAATATCAGCTGTATAGCGCTCTGTCTCCTGGTCATTTAAGCCTAATGATTTTACGCCTTCCCTGACACTGCCTTCGCCACTGATGAACCCTTTGAATTTATCCTTGAATGAGTTCACTTGCTCGCCTTCCGCTCCAGTCCGGTTTTCAATGGCGTCCAGACGATCGCCGTCCTGTGCCACTAAATGAATATCACTTTCCTTATATCCCTGGGTTTTTAAGCCCTCGATTTTTCTCATTAAATCTTCTTCTGAAAATACCACAGCTAAAACTTTTTTCTCTTTATCCATACTAAGAACCTCCAGAAATATATTTGTTGTTATATGTACATTACCCAAATGCCCGGAAGCGCTAAACTTTTCAGTAATCATGCCGATAATTAGATGAGTAATTCTCAGCCTAACTATATTCGATGATAGGTATTTTTTACCTTTTTATTATATTTTTAATAGAGCATAATAAAAAAAGCAGTTTATTTAGAAAATTGATGATAAGATGGTAAAAAAAGAGATATAATAAAGTATACTTAAGATGTGGAGGCGGAAATTATCGTACTAAGCAATCTTTCTACTTCAAACTTCTCCACCATACCGGAGAAGTTTGAAAGTAACTCTCCTACATGGATGATTGAAGTTCTGCCCATGCAAACGGAAAGGAGAGAATCAATGGACACTGGAATGCGGCTCAAATATCACCGGATGAAGAAAAAGATGAGCTTAGAAGATCTTGCTTCCGGGATTCTTCTCCCGAAAGAGCTGAAAAAAATCGAGGCCGGTATTAAAGAACCAGGACTCAATGAATTAGAAGCTTTATGCAAGAAGTTAGGAATTCCTCTTGCGCCCAAAGATAATCCTGTTGGTAAAGTTTTGGTAAAAAACTTTAAATCGTTATTACTTCATCCACAAAATAAAGCAAAAATCATGGAACAGTATGCAGACATTCATGATCATCCTTTATTACATAGCGATGAAGAGACTGAGTTGGAATATAGCATTCAACAAATAAGGTTTTTTATTATTACTGGCGACTTAGACAGCGCAGAAGATAAAATCAAAGAAATCGATCGATTTAAAGAGTTTATGAACCAAGAACAATTCTACTTATTCCATAAGTATTTAGGAAACTATCATTATATACTTGATGAATACGATCTAGCCTTAAAAACCTATTTATTAGCCGAAAAAATTTCTCCAACAACTTTACCTGCATCTGAAATGGGTGACTTGTATTATTCTATTGGACTTTCAGCATCACAGTGTTGGGAAATAAACTTAGCAAATAAATATTCCGTTTTAGCACTTAAGATTTATCAACAAGAATTTGTTCCTAAAAGAATTGTAGAATGTCATTTAAGCATTGGAATTAACGAAAGAAGAATTGGGAACTTCAAAACTGCTAAAGAGCA
>NZ_PJBO01000070.1:0-18590 GCF_002836425.1 Planomicrobium sp. MB-3u-38
CGGGAGATCTTTTGCATCAGCTTCTTGGTAGAATTTAATTTCCTTCTCACCAACAACCAAGACATTTTCATGTACCTGAACATCATGCTTTAATCGCCCATATGTTGTATCAAATTCTAATAAATAAGCTAAGTTTTCAATATTAGCTAAATCATTCACAGCAACTAGCTCCAGTTCCGAATTCGTATCCAATAATCTTCTTAATGTTGTTCTTCCTACACGTCCAAACCCATTAATAGCTAATCTAGTGGTCATTTATTTTCCTCCTCTAATCTAGATTCAAACACCTTCTAGCTCGAATGAACAGGCAGCCCGGTTCTATTAAGCTATTACCAGTATTGTACAACCTTCATTTCATATCTTTCTATTCCTACTTAGAAAATCCCTTCATTCCATAAATTAATATCCAATGTTAGGTTGTCAGTTGCTTATTTTGCTACGGCAGCAATTGCCCTCCGGATGCCGTTGATATCCATGACTTCATCTGTTGCTTCCGGTGTGCACATCAGCTTCCCTTTCTTCTTTCCTTTTCTATGCCCTCTTTCAAGGTGAAAAGCAGCCGTTCAAATAAACAGCGGTGGTTAATAAGGATAGTCCCTCTACGTGCTTAAGGATTATTTCTAGTAAAAATAGCCAGAGAAAGCCGGTTTGACAGACGTAATGGGATTTCGATTCAACTAAACGTCCACTGCTTGACCCTGTAGTACGGTCCAGGGTTTATACTCTAGGTAAAGGAGGCGGAAGCGTATGAAAATCGGGGAAGTGGCCAAAGCCGCTGGCGTCAATATTGAAACCGTTCGCTATTACGAGAAGTTTGGGTTGATTCCGGAATCTCCACGTACAGATTCGGGATACCGGAATTTTCCTTCTGAAGTTGTCCAAGACGTCCAATTCATCAAGAGGACGCAAAGCCTGGGTTTTAGTCTGGAAGAAATAAAGAAACTGTTATCCGCATCTCGAAAACCAGAGTTTCAGACCGAAGACATGTATGAGTTCACGATGCACAAAGTACGGGAAATGGAAGCACGGATTGAAGAACTGAAGAACATGAAGAATCTGCTGGAAGAGTTGGCTGGAAAATGTCCTCGTTCCACGGGGACGAAAGCCGACTGTCCGATCATCCAGTCACTTAAAGGGACTGCCTTGCCAGTCCGATAAATTCGATAGCTTACCAATTGAAGGAGGAGATATGGATGAATACCCAACTGAAAACATTCACAGTAAAAGGAATGCATTGCGAAGGCTGCGAGAATCGGATCCAAAAGGTGCTGAATGAAATCCCGGGCGTCTCCAATGTCCAAGCAGACCATTCCGAAGGAAAGGTGGAGCTTCAAGCGACCGAAGAAGTTTCGGCAAAACACGTTCGCCAGAAAATCAAGTCGCTTGGTTTCAAGGTGCAGGGAGGCGACCAGTGATGAGCCAGCTTCAAATGAAAGTCGGTGGGATGCACTGCTCACTTTGCACCAACTCCATTCACCGGGCATTGACGCGGCTGGATGGCGTAATCGATGCGCAGGTGAGCATCGCGCATCAGGAGGTCCTTATTGAATACGATGCGGGGCGCGTACGTCCGGAAAAGATGATGCGCACGTTGAATGACTTGGGTTTTACCTCGCGTGAACCGGATCATGATACGTTTGCAGAAGAAGAGCAAGAACTGAAAAAGGCGAAACACATTGCCTGGATGGCGGGAGTTTTAATTGTGCTGGCTTCCATCCTCATGGCATTCACCCTTTGGCTGGGCCCTTCTCTCTGGCGGACGTACGGACAGGCAATTTTGGCGGTCCTCACCGCTGCAGGTCCTGCATCTTTCGTCTTGCGTAACGCTTGGCAGTCACTGCGTCGCGGCATCCTCAATCAGGATGTGCTGGCAGGTTCTGCCGCTATGGCGGGAATCGCCGGTGGGCTGATGGGTCTATACTATCCGGTTTTTCCAGCCGGTGCTTTTTTCGGTGCGACGACGTTTGTTCTCGCCTTTCATTGCATCGGGGGGTATGCTTCAATCCTGGTCCAACTCCGGTCTTCACAGTCCGTCCGCAAACTGATGGATCTGCGCCCGGAAACCGCCACGCGATTGAAGGAAGATGGTTTGGAAGAAGAAGTGGGCGTCGAGGCGCTGCGCGTAGGCGAACACGTCCGGGTCCGACCTGGCCAGCGCATTCCCATTGATGGGCAAGTAGTGCAAGGAGCATCGGCGGTCGATCAGCAACTCGTGACAGGAGAACCTCTGCCCGTAGATGTCCAAACGGGAAGCGAAGTGATTGGCGGGTCGTTGAATGTCAATGGGAGCCTGGTCGTCGAGGTGACCCGTGTCGGGGAAGATTCGTTTCTGCAAAAAGTGGTCCGCCAAGTGGCCGAGGCACGTGTCATGAAACCAGGCATTTTGCGGCTCGTCGACCGGATTCTGAACGTCTATGTTCCAGCGGTGTTTACCTTGGCAGCGATCAGCGGCTTGGTCTGGTCCTTGGGCAGCTGGTTACTTACCGGGCAGCCCGATTGGGTCCGGGCAGGGTTTTCGGTACTTGGCGTATTGGTCATGGGCTATCCCTGCGCGATTGGGATGGCGACGCCGCTTGCCATTATCCGGGCGAGTGTAGAAGCAGCGGAACGCGGCATCTTGATGCGGTCGGGGGAAGCGTTTCAGATTTTCCGCTTGGTGGATACGGTTGTACTGGATAAAACCGGCACGTTGACGGAAGGAAAACCGCAGTTGACCTCCGTTTGGGCGAAGGACGGCAACCGGGACTCTGTCCTTTCCCTCGCAGCTGCTGCGGAAAAGCTGTCGGAGCATCCACTGGCCAAGGCAATTGTGGCCGCTGCTTCCGATGCACAGGTTCCCTTGCCAGGAGTTGAATCATTTACCGCTTTAGCCGGGCGTGGAATCGAGGTCGAATGGAACAAGCAACCGGTTCTAATCGGTACCGAGCGCCTGTTCAAGGAACGGGGCATGAACGAAATGGAGCTTGTTGTCCCTTGGCTGGAACAGCGGCAAGAGAATGGGCAAACCGTGGTGCTAGTCGGGCTGAACGGGACATTGATCGGAGCCTTGGCGTTGGCCGACCGGATCAAGAGCGATGCGTCTGGCATTGTAGCGGGTCTCCACCGCCGCGGAAGCCGTGTGGTCATGGCAACCGGGGACCATCAGCGGGTGGCAGAGTCCGTGGCGGAACAGTTGGGCATTTCGGATGTCCAGGCCCAGTTGCTTCCGGAAGACAAACGCGCCTTCGTCCGGGAAATGCAGCTATCGGGGCGTAAAGTGGCGTTTGTCGGGGATGGCATCAACGATGCCCCGTCTCTCATGCAATCGGATGTGGGCATCGCCATTGGAACGGGCACAGATATCGCCATCGATGCGGCCGATGTCGTAATCCCAGGAGAGAAGCTCGTTTCCATCCTTCAATCGCAGGAACTGGCGGCTACCAGCTACAAGATGACCATCCGGAATGTGTTTCTGGCTCTGGCGTTTAACGGCATCGGCATCTTGGCGGCAGTCACCGGTCTTCTCCATCCTATTTGGGCCATGCTGGCGATGGCGCTCTCTCTCTCAACGGTACTGATCCATACCTTGTTCAGCCCCATTGTCAAAACCGGTGAGTTTCAGGAAGAAAGGATTAGCTAAAGTAGCTGTCGCCTAGGCACACTATTAACGGGAGTAAACCGAAGCAAAAAGAAGACCGGGTGCTGCCTAGCATCCGGTCTTCCCTTTCATTTTAGCTAGCATTCGTAAAAATAAACTCTTACAGACCAAAGAAGAAAGAAGATGTGCTTTGATCAGCCTCTTCACTCCTTGGTATTCAAGCAGCTTCCGATAACCCCATGATATGTAAACTTTGAATATAAGCTGTAGAGTTTTTACTCCATAGCAAAAACAATTTATTTTCGAACAAAATAAAGCATCCATAGAGTTCATCTCTTTAACGCTGTGTGAGGTTAGACCGTCTAAAGACCTCTTTGTGTTCATCAAGAAATCTTTTAAAACTCTTCCGGCTTAATCAATTCCATGTAACTTCGAATGTCCTCTTCGGACATTTCACCTGTAATGATTTTCTCGATTTCTCCATCCGGATTGACCAGGATCGTCGTCGGCAGTGGTCGAATGTTGTAAGCTTCCATCACACTTTTATCCTTGTCGATGACAATCGGGAATGTTAGATTTTTTCGTTTGGCATATTGTTCCACTTCATAATCTGACTGGGCGATGTTGACGGCCAGTATCTGTACACCTTGGTCCTTGTATACTTGATATTGCTTTTCCATCAGCGGAAACTCTTTCTCGCACGGTTTGCACCAAGTTCCCCAAAAGTTTACGAACACCCCTTGTCCTTTGTAATCAGACAGCTGATGCCGTTCCCCGTTCAAATCTGTCAGCGCAAAATCGGGTGCCGTATCTCCAACCTGCAGCAATTCACTTTTTTCCTTCGTTACACCATTATAAATGGTAAAGGCAATAGCTCCTATCATAACAAGCAAAATGGCTGTCCTCATCAATAGTCGGTTCTTCTTTTTAGTGGCCATCTTATCTAAGCTCCTTAATTTTCATGGATTAAAATAAGGTCTCATTCAGAGACCTTATTCGAGAGTGATCTTATTCAGCTTCTTTTGCATTCACGGTAGTTTTCATAAAACTTGCACAGGTATTCATCATTTCCTTTGCTTCAGCTGAATTCATTGCACTCATCATATTTGACATATTGCCATTCTCCATCATGTTCGTCATTCCATTTTCATTGGCATTCATCATGTTATTGGTTCTATCGCTATCAAATCCACTGGCAAATCCGGTTGTCCCTACTACTAGCAGGGTGGACAAAGCAAATGACAAAATAAAAGGCGTTTTTTTAAGTTTCATTTCTTCCTCTCCTTTGTTATTACTGGACAATCAGAGTATAGACACTAAATTTGTTGAATTTGTGAAGACACTAAAGTATTACTGTTTATTTTGTAAAAACGCTTTTCTTTCTTCAAATCCCTGTTCATCTATTTCTCCGTGCGCAAATCTTTCCCGGAGAATTTCCATTGAAGAATCTTCCCGCTTTTCAACTGCTGAAGAATTTTCTTTTTTTGCGGCCTGCTTCATGGTAAATAAAACGATTCCATAGATGATTAAACCCACAACAATAACCCAAAAAACCATACCGAGAATCATACCTCCACCCATCATCGACATCAATTTTATGACCTCCCTTCATTATGAAATGTATTCTCGATCTACTTTTCCAAAAATTTCTCTTTCAGTTTAATCCTGCGTGTTAAATTTATACCCGACACCCCACACTGTTTTGATGGGGTTATAAGACAATCCGCCTTTCCGAAGCTTTTCCCGTACATTTTTTACATGGGTATCAATTGTTCGCAGGTCGCGAAAATCTTCCGGCTCCCAAATGGTATCCAATAAAATGTCCCGGGTGAAAACTCTTTTGGGCTGGCTTGCGGCCATATAAAGAATGTCGAACTCTTTCGGTGTCAACTCGACGGAAGCGTCCTTCACCTTTACTTCCCTGCTTTCGCTATCGATAAGCAAATCCTCAAAAGTTAACAGAACGCCTTGAGCCCCTTCTGTTTTAACCTTTTCACGGCGAAGCAGCGCATTGATACGGGCAACCAGTTCTTCTGGGGCGAACGGTTTAACCAGATAATCATCGGCTCCAAGATTTAAGCCGCGGACCCGGTCCTGCACATCGTTCCGGGCGGTTAACATCAGAATCGGCATTTGCTTTGTCTGACGCACAGCTGAACAAACCTCCCATCCATCAATATCCGGCAGCATAATATCCAATATCAGTAAGTCGTAAGAGTTTTGCCTGGCCATCTGTATGGCTTCATGGCCCCCTCTGGCCTCATCCACCTCGAAGTGCTCTTTGGACAAATAAATCTTCACAAGATTTCTCATATTAAATTCATCATCGACTATTAAAATTTTGTTTTTCATTTTAAGCCCTCACTTTTTGACTGCTTATTCTAACTTTATCTTTAATATTTGTAGTTACTGTGAAGTTTTTCGATGCCGATTCTTTTCATTTCAATGAAGGGAGCCAAAACTATGTGGCTCAATTACTCATAACCCGGTGAAGCCATTAAAGAAATTGTTAGAGAGGAATGAAATCATCTTTGTCATCCAGTCAAAATAGAGGAATATCCCCATGGTAATCATCGTAACTCCGCCCATCTTCACAATGAGTCCGCTATATGTCTTTACCCACTTCATCCTTCCGATAAAAAAAGACATAAAGAAAAAAGGAATTGAGAAACCGAGGATATAGGCAATCATATAGACCAACGCCTGGTTCGGATTTGAAACTCCCAACGCAATAACACCTGCCAATATCGGACCGGTACACGGAGTCCACCCTGCGGCAAAGGCAATACCAATAACACTTGAGCCAAAGTAGCCGCTTGGCCGGTCTTTAAACGTCATTCTTTTTTCCTGCATCAGGAATTGGGGTTTGAAAACTCCCAGTATGACCAGCCCCAGCAAGACGATTAAGATGGCTCCCATCTGTCGAATCAGATCACCATAATAACTGAACAAGTTTCCGAATAATGAAGTTGAGAAACCAAGAGCAATAAAGATAAGGGAGAACCCAAGCAGAAAGAACGTGGTATGCAGCAATGCCCGTTTTCTCAGTATCCCTTTGCCGTTCTGTAATTCATCAACAGACATTCCAGTTATATATGACAAAAACGCAGGATACAGAGGCAGGCAGCAGGGGGATACAAAAGATAACACCCCAGCCGCAAAAGCTAATAGTAAATTTACATCACCCATTCTCGTCCCACCTTTCTCAGTTAGTTTTCCGAATTTTTTTGTGTTCATTTAAAACCGCTATTCATTAAACCTCATTTCTCCCGGTATAACGACTCGAAAAGCAAATTCCACTTCTTCACCTTGCGACGTTTCTGCCTTCACAGTCATATCCATTGTTCCAGCTCCATGAAGCAGATTGCCGGTGAGTTTAAACACACCTTCTTCAACTTTGAATGCTTTGTAGTTCACCTGGTAATTTGGCGGCATGGATAACGTTACTTGCACGTCTTCAACTTTTTCGCCCTCAAACTCCATCGTTAAAACATTTAACCCTAACTTCAAAGGGGAGAAATTGACATCCAACTCGATGTCTTCTTTTTCTACTGTTGAAGGATAGACGCCTTGTTCAGCTGATCCCGGGGTTGAAACCACCAACACAGACGCAAACAGCAAAAGCAACGCCGCATAGATTATCTCGACCCGTACACGGTTAACCACTTTACACAAAGCTTTTTCTGTTACTTGTTTGATTAATCTCCTTTGGAATAATCCAATCAGCAAAACAGCCAAGGTTAGCACCATTTTCAAAACGATTGCTTTCCCCCACTCACTTTTCCAGAAGCTCTCAAATGTATAAGAAGGGACATATTTCATTGTCATATATAACCCGGTTACAATAATGACCGCTAAACTGATGAATGCCCAATTCGAAAAAGCCGGCAGCGTGCTCCGTAAAAATTTCTTCATCTCTTCTTTCTTGGGAAAGGTTAGCATTGCCAGTAAACCACCTATCCAAATGGAAGCCGCCAGTAAATGCAGTGCATTCATAAATATTGAAAAGTAGCCGCCATATCGAGGATATGCCGCATGACCGGTAATAAATGGAATCAGCAACAGCGCAACTGCAAAGAACAACAGTCTAGCTTTTGTTAAGAAGACACCCAGCACCAGTAAACCAATCTGTACTAATGGAATCCAGACAAACTTCAGCGAAAGAAACTGAGTGAATGACAGGCTTTCCAATTCGCTTTTTTGAGCCAGAAAAACGAGAACCACGCCAGTGAATACAAAAAACAGCAGGAAAAAAGAAAGTGAATTCCGTTTCAGCGAAGCGGGTTCTTTATGTATGACCTTATGAAAAAACGCTAAGCCAAATAAAGTCATAATGCCGATGAAAAACAACCAGTATCCCGTTTGCTTTAATCCCATATTGGCGAACCAGGCAGATCCGACTGGCTCCCCTTCGTTCGGCTGCTGGATCGCAGTAAATTCATCGACAGCAAAATAAAATACATCTATGGTATCTGGCAGGCTTAAATCTTCCGATGCTTCGGGCCGGGCATACCAGGTGACTTGATAGGACCCTTTCGGCAGCTCTTCGTTGAACTCAATAATTACATGATTCGGATCTTCAGGGTCCCTAACAGGTTCTTTGATACTGATGGATTGTTGCCTATCATCAAAAACCCCAATAGCGGTTATGTCAGCGGGCTGGTTGAACCAAAGATCCATTTGCCGGGGAGAACCATCTGTAATTTCTCCGTCTTCGGGATAATTTTGAATAATTTCAAAATCCGTCTGTTGCTGTGTCTTTTCTTTTTCAATTACTTGGAAATTTAGGTTCTCTTCCAATACATCGCCATCCAAAGCAATGACACTTATCTTGGCCGCATAATTGCCCGGCGGTAATTCATCATTCAAATTACTGATAATATGCGTCTTATCATCAGGATCGACTCGTGTATCCTCTAATTCAATTCTAGTCCCAGATTGACTCTTTAACTGAATAGATTCAGCGTGCAGAACAACAGGGTCCTGAAACCAAAAATCGAGCGTTGACGGACTTTCAGTTAGCCTTTCCCCTTCCGATGGACTGGTTTCTTCCATAGTAGAATGAGCAAGAACCTGGATTGCCGGAGAAGCAACGTGCATCAAGAGAAAAGTGACAAATAAAATAATAAATTTATGGACAAACCACACAACAAACACCTCCTTACCTCTTTGAACTTACTGAGTATTAGACGTTTTATCATTTTCAGATTCCGGCATTATCTGTTTCATATAGTCAGCTATTTGGGATTCCGTTAAACCGGCAGAGATCCGGTCCACCACTGTTCCATTTTCGTCTATCAGAAAACTGACAGGAATTGCCGCCACATCATATAAATTCATCGTTTCTTGGTTCAGATCAAGCAAGACAGGAAAAGTCAATCCGTATTTCACTGCAAAATCTTCGACTACTGGTTGGGGCTCTGCCACATCTACCGCCAAAATTGTTACGCCTTTTTCTTTGAACCGTTCATACTGATTTTGCATGAATGGCATTTCCTTTTTGCACGGGGGACAATAAGTTGCCCAAAAATTTAAAAATACTCCCTGTCCCCTATAATCGCTTAACTTTACAGTTTCTCCATCAAGATTAATAAGTTGAAAGTCGGGAGCTTCGTCTCCGACGGAAAGGGCTTCTCCACTCTTTTTGATGTCTGAAAGATTGGTGAAAAGCACGTAGATTATAACGGCGGCAACCCCGACTAAGAGACTTGTTTTTAAAATCGATCGTTTTTTATCGCCCAAATCCTGACACTCCTAAGGTTTGAAGTTAATACACTGGAACAATTCCAGAAAAAAATGGCAACCTGATTGCGGTTACCATTTCCTGCAGCTTTTGATCAACCTTGAAATTTACTAACTTCACAGTAGCTAAGAAAAACTACTGTTTTGTACCTGCTTCTAAGTTAATGCCTGTCCCTTTTTCAGCTATCTGGCTCCAGTTCCCGCCAGAATCTTTGGTCATGTACATATCTTTTTCAACCGTTGTAAATGTAATTTGGTTTTCGTCCTGCGGATTGACCGCGATATAGCCGATTGTGTTTTCTTCATTCAATTCAGGGATTGAAATGAGTTGCGGCTCATTTGTTTCGCTATCGAATATTGTTAAAGTCACTTCCCCAGAAACACTTCCTGCAACCAAGTCACCTGCTGGAGAGAAAGTGACTGCTATAGTGGGAGAGTCTGATACTGATTCAAAGGTCTCTCCAAAATCGTTTGACAGAAAGACTCCTTCGCTTGTGCCCAGAGCGACAATTGCGTCGTTTGTTGGGTGTGCGGCTATTGAAAATATCGGGCCCTGCAAGTCCGTCATCTCACTTTTCGTCCAAGTTTCTGCATCGTCTGTGGAATAATATAAACCTATGTCATCCATTCTTGAATTCGCCTGTGGATTGATCACATATATGGCATGTGAATTATAGCCGACCGCCATTCCATGAAAATCCACTTCCTGATACAAATCCAACATTTCCAAGTTTTGCCCCATATCAGTTGTTTTAACCACACCAAATGGATTTTTCAATGAGGAGCCTGGTCCTGGATGACCACTGCTGTAAAATCCATCATCAACCATGACAAAGCCCATGTAATCATGCGGCTCAGCTGCCGCTTCACTCCAGACGCCATTTTCGAACACTTTCAATCCATCATGGGAAGGGACATATAATCCGGCTCCTGAGAACCCAAGCCCGTGTACGTGCATCATTTCAATATCGCTTACTTCCGGTGTGTTTTCTTCGGCAGTTGTCGTCCCTGCTTCGCCTTCTTCACCAGTTTCTTCTTCGTTTGTTTCCTCATTCTCTGACTGGTCTTCAGCCACTTCTTCAATGGCTGCATTATCCATAGCTTTTTCTTCCCCCGAGCACGCGGCGATACTTCCCGCCGATAGCGCTATCAGAAGCGCGAATGTCAACTTCTTCATTTTGTTACCTCCTCTTTTTTGTATACCGCCAATAAATTATTCCTGTCAGGATCAGCGGAATGCCCATCCATAAACATACTTGGACAAATGTTGTTAAGAAAACCGTCAATCCGGTTTCCAGCATCAATGTTCCAGACATCGTTAAGCAGAGTATTCCAATAACAACTAACAAAACGGCTAAAAAAACCTCAATCCTTCTCATGGAGATTCCCTCCTTATGATTGGGAAAGCAAGTTCAAAACATGTGCCCTTTCCAATCTGGCTTTCCACTGTAATGGCTCCTCCTTGCAGTTCGACAAGCTGTTTGACAATCGCCAATCCAAGTCCTGTTCCGCCGAACTCCCTCGATCTTGATTTTTCTACCCGATAAAAACGTTCAAACAAAAATGGAATATCTTCTTGGGGAATGCCAATACCCGTGTCTTCAACAATTACTCTCACCTTAGTGGAGTCACTGGATAGTTTCACTTTTATGAAACCACTTTCTGTATAGCGGATGGCATTTTCAAGTAAATTGCTGATGATTTGTTCCATTCTTAATCCATCAGCATTTATACTTGGAAAGTCATATGGTTGGTTAAACTCCAATTGAAGCCCTTTCGCTTGTGCGTTCATTTTCGTCTTGAGAAGCGTATTTTCTATCACTTCCACCAAATCCACTTCTTCGAAGACCAACGCTATCTTTCCATCTTCCATTTTTGATAGCTCAAATAAATCCGAGACTAGATTCGACATCCTTCCAGCTTCCAGTTGGATGATCTGCAGATACTGTTCTTTTTCTTCTTCAGTTTCATAAAGGTGATTCCTTAATGCGCTTGTATAACCTTCCAAATACGTAATTGGCGTTTGCAACTCATGCGATATATTGGCTAAAAATTCCCGTCGATTGGAACGATACCGATGAAGTTCGATCGCCAGATCATTTATAGCTGCGGCCAGCGTACCGATTTCATCCATTGAACTGCGCGAGACTCTTGTATTCAAATCGCCTGTAGCTATTTTCCGAGTCGCTTTCTCCATTTCTAGAAGAGGACTGGATAATTTGCGCGATAAAATGAAGGTAAAACCGACCGCCAAGAAAACGGCCCCTATTCCCGCTAGGATTATCGCTCTTTTAACTAACTCCAGCGACTGATATAAGTCTTCAACAGAAGCTAAAACGAAAATCCCACCGATAAGCTGCTCATCCTCAGAGTAAATAGGCTTTCCCACTTGAAGATAACGACTGTTGTTAATGTCATCATAATATTCACGACGAATATCAGCATTCTTCGTCATCACAGCAAGGTCTTCAGCACGAATACCTTCTCCTACCGGCACACTTGGAATACCTGAATTCGCAACGACTATTCCTTGTTCATCAACAATAATTATTTCTTGTTCTGTTACTGAGGCAAGCAACTCGAACAATTCAAATTGCTGTTCATCCAGTGAGTCGATTGAATTTGCATAGCGGTCCGATGCCTCTTCTACTTCTTCTTGGATCTTGCTGAAATAAAAGCCGGAGAAAATTTGATTCACTACAAAACCAAGCGGCAATAAAATTACCAACACGAGCAGTAATATGCTCGAACTTAATTTAACTACAATACTGTTCCATTTCATTGTTCTTCATCCAAACGCTGAAATATGCGAACCTTCTCTGCTTCGGTTGCTTCATCAACGCCATTATGCGCCAAGCCGCTTTCTGCCGGATTCAAAAACAACACTAGTAGAACACTAAACAATATCCCAGTTACTTTCACTGTCTTTCTCACTTCTTTCTACTTGTCCTCATAATGTGCTGGTTTTTTAAGTACGACACGTCTATAAATAAGTAATCCGAGCGCTAGTATAATCGCCATCACGGAAACCAGCTGCGCTGCCCGGAGTTCGCCGACTACATACAGGCTGTCTGTCCGCATGGCTTCAATGAAAAATCGACCAAAGGAATACCAAATAATATAGAAAAAGAACAGCTCCCCGCGAACTAAATTGACTTTTCGAAGCAGCAACAAAATAACAATGCCCGCCAAGCTCCACAGCGATTCATACAAAAACGTCGGGTGATAATAAGCGCCGTCTATGTACATCTGGTTAATAATCCACTCGGGAATAAACAAACTCTCCAGAAACGCACGTGACACTTCTCCGCCATGCGCCTCCTGATTGATAAAATTACCCCAGCGGCCAATTGCCTGACCGATTAAAATGCTCGGCGCCAAAATATCCGCCACTTTGAGAAATGACGTGTTCCGTTTTTTGGTAAAGACATAAGCGACGATGACAGAAGCGATCAATGCCCCGTGAATGGCGATTCCGCCATTCCAAATGGCTATGATGCCTGCCGGGTTGTCTTGGTACTGCTCCCACTCGAATGCCACATAATAAATCCGCGCTCCAACGATTGCAAGCGGCACTGCCCAAATCAACAGATCCGTCAAAAAATCGGAATGAAACCCTCTTTTGACCATCTCCCGCTGCCCGACCAAAAAAGCAATGATAATCCCTGTTGCTATAATGACACCGTACCAGCGAACATCGATTGGTCCCAATGAAAACGCAATGGGGTCTATTGACGCTAAAATCTGATGCATATACTACCCCTTTCTATTCCATTAATTCAAAACTCTTGCTTCTTCTATCCGGTTTACTTTTACTCTTGAGATTTTTAAAAAACTATAATATTCAAATACTCCAGTAAGTTATAGTGTCCAGTACACCTAACATAATTAAAATTACTCCGGAACCTTTTTGCATGTACCATCCGAGTTTTCTGCCCTTTTTCATCACAGCTCCACCAGCTCCGAAATACCAAATCAGAAAAATGGCAATGAACAACGGCACGGAAGTCCCGATGGCGAACAAGCTAGGCAACACCACCCCGTAGGAAGTGGAAAGAACAACAGGCATTAATGTCACAAAGAACAGTACAAACATCGTCGGACAAAACCCTAACGAAAAGCTGACACCGAGTAAAAAGGATCCCATTTTACCCTTTTTAAAAAACTTCTTTGGCACTTCCAGGAATGTCAAAGTCCCTTTCACCTTAAAAATCCCCAGCATAAAAATACCAACAACGATAAATAATGGCCCCACCACTTTTCTGAACCAGGGGAAGTACATTGTGAGTCGGGACTCAAATTCATTCCCTAGCATCCATACCAGCAGTCCCAGTCCGGTAAACACAGTAATCTTTCCTAATGCAAAAAAGATAACTTCAGCCCAGGCTGTTTCTTTTTGAAGCGACTTATTCCCATACAGGGTAATGGCACCAATGTTTCCCGTGAACTGACAAGGAGCCATGGCTCCTACGATCCCGAGCAAAAAAGCAAAAAGAAGAGGGGTACTCATAAAACTATTTGAAAGAGTGATAAAAGGCTGCATCATGGTATTGCTCATCTGACTAATAAATTCATACAACGGAACTCACCAACTTAATCGCATTTTGACTTCTTCATATTAAGGGAAAAGTTTGTAGAAAGTATGAAGTTAAAACCTTACTTCTAACTTCAGGCGAGTTTCTGATACAGGCTACCCCATTGAAGCTAAGGCATGTATGGAAAATATTTTAAAAAAGGTAAAACATCAATACAAAAGACCTTTTGTCAGTTATATGTACTGATAAAAGGTCTTTTGTGGTTTATAAAGAATAAATCTTTTGCTTGAAGTCAATTCTATTTTAGCAGATGAGAACGGAAGTTAAATGGCGATGCCATAACTGATCTTCACATATCTTTCGCAAAAACTTTAGGCTGGACGTTTTAAAAAGAAACGTTCCCCTGCAAAAATTACGATGATAAACACAACCGATACGGCGACAACGAATAAGTCAGAGTTCACTTTTACCCAAACAAATGCCGCAAGTACAATGCCATCCAAGGTGAATGCGGTCAAGACGACGAAAGGGTTCGCCCCTACTTTCCCCCGCAAATGCTTGAATACACCCCAATGGATAATCATGTCCATAAACAGGTACAGAATTGCGCCCATCGAGGCGATTCGGCTCAGGTCAAAAAAGATAGTGAGAACCATAGCCAATACAATCGTATAGACTAACGTATGCTTTTGAATGCTGCCGGGCATTCCGAAATGCTTGTGAGGAATGAGTCTCATGTCCGTCAACATGGCCAGCATCCTTGATACAGCAAATACACTGGCGATGATTCCTGAAATCGTTGCAATAATTGCAATTGCTACGGTAAACCAAAGTCCGTAATCTCCAAAAGCAGGCCTTGCAGCTTCTGCAAGTGCATAGTCCTTTGCTTCAATAATTTGATTTAACGGTAAATTGCTTGAAACTGCCCATGCTATCAGCAGATACACAAGTAAACTGATTGAAATAGAAATCATAATGGCTCTGCCGACATTTTTCTTCGGTTTGGTTATTTCGGATCCGCTATTAGTAATGGTAGTAAATCCTTTAAAAGCCAAGACCGTCAATGCGACGGCTGCAATATAACTGGCCATGCTCGGATTCATCGAATTTCCGCCGCCTTCTGCAGGAGCAAAAGAAAATCCTGCAACCCATAAGCCGCCAATTGCAAAAATAGACAAACCAACAATTTTCAATAGCGATGCGATAGAGGTGAATGACTGGATAAAACTGTTTCCAGAAATGTTCACTAAAAAAGCAAAAGTCAGTAGCCCTACCCCTAACAATGGAACGAGATAACTCGTCTGGCTGACATCGAACAACTGTAGTGTATACGTTCCGAACGTTCTCGCTACCAAACTTTGGTTAATCACCATCGAAACCGCCATCAAAAGTGCAGCGGAAGCTGTAATCGTTCCTTTTCCGTAAGCTTTGACCAAGAACATGCCAATACCGCCTGCCGAAGGATATTCATTGCTCATTTTGATATAGGAATAGGCACTGAATGCAGTGACAATCCCTCCGGCAATAAAAATAAACGGAAACCATGTTCCTGCAAGTTCCGCCACTTGTCCGAGTAAAGCAAAAATACCGGCACTAATCATGACACCGGTGCCCAAACCTACAGCTCCAGTCAAGGATATACTGTTCTTTTTGTAGTTTGACATTCCTGGTTCCTCCGTTCTACTTGAAGCGCCCCCATGCGTCTGTATTCCCTCTTTTAATTTGATTATTCGCTACATTTTGGTCATTGTAACGAACGATTATATAGAAAGTGTAAAGCTGATAAATAAATTAATAAACTTCTACATTAAATGATTAAAAAGAAAAGGCTATCCCACAAGCCAGCAACAATTACCGACCTGAAAAGATAGCCCTTCTTCTTCACTTGACGTCATACCCCTGTTCCTCGACTGCTTCTTTCATACTGTCGGCTGTAACTTCCGAATTGTTGTAAGTTACGTCTGCAATCCCTTTTGCCACGTCTACTTCAACCTCCTGGACACCCTGCAGGTTCCTCAATGCCCCATCCACTGCTTTTTTACAATGGTCACAGGTCATACCTTCAATCTTTAGCGTTGTCTGCTCCACTTCGCATTCACCTCCCTTCAAAACAGGTGCGAAGTCCTTTCATTTACGTATGACGGGGCTTCCACCGCTTCAAAAATAACGTGTTTGTGACAACGGATACCGAACTGAACGCCATGGCGGCACCCGCCAAAATCGGATTTAACAATCCAAAGGCTGCAACAGGAATCAAAAGGATGTTATACCCAAACGCCCAGGCGAGATTCTGTTTAATCTTTCGCATGGTCGCCTGTGACAGCTGGATGGTCTCAACAATAGCAAGCAAGTCACCGCTCATGAGCGTAATATCCGCTGCTTCGATCGCGACATCTGTTCCAGTTCCAATGGCAATGCCCACGTCAGCCGTCGCAAGTGCTGGAGCGTCATTGATACCATCACCTACCATCGCTACTTTCTTGCCTTCCTGTTTTAACTTCTCCACTTGTTCCGCTTTGCCTTCAGGCAGCACTTCTGCCAGTATCCGATCGACACTGACTTCTGCAGCGATGGCTTGGGCGGTCCGCTCATTGTCACCAGTCATCATAATCACTTCAATACCCATCGCTTTCAATTCACGGATTGCCTGCCGTGATGTTTTCTTCACCGTATCCGCCACTGCGACATACCCGAGAAGACTTCCTTCTTGTGACGCCATCATAACCGTTTTTCCTTTTTCCTCCAACGCTTCAATCTCAGTTTTGTAGGATTCAAGAAGTATATTTTCACGTTCCATCAGTTTCTTGTTGCCCACTGCCAACCTTTTGCCGTCAATGCTTGCATAAATGCCATGCCCTGGTACCGCCTCAAAATTCGTCGCATCATTAAGCTGAATTTTCTTTTCTTTTGCTTTCTGGATGATGGACTGGCCAAGTGGGTGTTCAGAGCCGGCTTCTGCACTGGCAACCAACCGGAGCAGTTCATCTTTGTCTGTTCCAAATGCCATCACATCTGTCACTTCTGGTTCCCCTTTTGTTATAGTTCCGGTTTTATCGAGTACGATGGCATCCACATTTCGAATTAACTGCAAATACTCTGCGCCCTTAATCAGAACGCCATTTTCGGCTCCTTTTCCAGTACCCACCATAATTGCCGTCGGAGTAGCGAGCCCCAACGCACAAGGGCAAGCGATTACCAGTACTGCAACTGCACTGACTAGAGCCGCTGAGAAACCGGCAAAATAGAAGGTAATTAAAAACGTCAGTGCGGCGATAACGATAACAATTGGCACGAAAATGCCGGAAATCTTATCAGCCAGATCCTGGATTGGCGCTTTCGAACCTTGGGCTTCTTCCACCATCCGGATGATTTGGGACAGTGCCGTATCCTTGCCTACTTTTGTTGCTTTCATTTTGACGGATCCATGCTTGTTGATAGTCGCCCCAATCAGCATATCGCCCTGCTCTTTATCAACAGGCAGACTCTCACCGGTCAGCATGGATTCATCCACGGAAGTCTGGCCTTCGACGATTTCTCCGTCCACCGGTATTTTTTCCCCTGATTTAATCAGCAAAAGGTCACCAGTCTGAACATCTTCTACCGGAATATCCACTGTCTCGCCATTCCGGATTACATGAGCTGTTTTCGCTTGCAGCCCCATAAGTTTTTTCAAGGCTTCTGATGTTTGCCCTTTTGCCCGGGCTTCCAGCACTTTTCCGAGAATGATCAACGTAATGATGATGACGGAAGCTTCAAAATAGAATCCTCCTTCTGCGCCAATCAGCAGTAAAACCGTGCTATATAAATAAGCTGCCAATGTCCCTAAAGCCACCAAAACATCCATGTTGGCACTTCCGCCTCGTAAGGAGTTATATGCCCCTCGAATAAAACGCCAACCGATCGTGAACTGCACGATAGTAGCCAAAAGGAACTGAAGCCAGCCCGGCATCATCAGCGCATGATTTCCAGTGAATTCGCCAATCATGGCAACAAGGAATGGAATCGAAATGACCGCTCCAATAATAAAGGCGTTTCGCTGCTTTTTATACTGCTGTTCCTTAACGGCCTTTTCCGCTTCTGCATTTTCCTTCACTGCTGGCTTTGCATCATATCCGGTTTTCTTCACTCTGCCGATGAGCGTATCCACATCCGTTTTTCCATTGATGTACTTAACGGTCGCTTTTTCGCTGGCCAGATTGACATTCGCTTGAATGACGCCATCCGTTTTGCTAAGAACTTTTTCAATTCGAGTGGCGCAGGCAGCACACGTCATCCCACTGAGCGAGAGTTCGATACGCTCTTCAGTGACGCCGTAGCCGGTTTTTTCGACCCGGCTGATCAGTTCGTGGACACTGGTTTTGGATTCATCAAATACTATTGTGGCCTTTTCATTAGCGGGATTGACGGCTGCACTCTTAACGCCATTTACTCTGGAAAGACTTTTTTCCACACGGTTAGAACAGGCCGCACAAGTCATCCCAGTTATACCAAGCGTGATTCGTCGCTGATTATCTATTTTAGATTCTGCCATTTTAAAAACCTCCTTTTAACACGTTCCTGTATTCTATACTTCAATTGTAGATATCTATGTTTTCTTCTACAATAGATTCACCTTTCAATGAATTTTTGTCTGGTGGTCTATTCTTTGAAATAGCATTAACCAAAAATCGCCCTTGTTTATCGACAGGAATTCTATTGTTCCTGCCACCAGTTAAGTGGCTAGATCGAATAAAAAG
>NZ_PJBO01000071.1:0-176931 GCF_002836425.1 Planomicrobium sp. MB-3u-38
ACAAAAATATGGGTCAGTAGCTCAGTTGGTAGAGCATTAGATTGAAGCTCTAAGTGTCGGCGGTTCGATTCCGTCCTGACCCACCATATTTTAAATTTTCTCCATGCCGGAGTAGCTCAACTGGTAGAGCAACTGACTTGTAATCAGTAGGTTGAGGGTTCAAGTCCTTTCTCCGGCACCACACGGTGGGGTAGCGAAGTGGCTAAACGCGGCGGACTGTAAATCCGCTCCTTCGGGTTCGGCAGTTCGAATCTGCCCCCCACCACCAGTTTTTAGGGGCATAGTTTAACGGTAGAACAGAGGTCTCCAAAACCTCCGATGTGGGTTCGATTCCTACTGCCCCTGCCATTTTTATAAAAATACATCTTGGCGGTCGTGGCGAAGTGGTTAACGCACCGGATTGTGATTCCGGCACTCGGGGGTTCAATTCCCCTCGTCCGCCCCATTTTTTAAAAACATAATTTAATGCACTTATAAAATAATAACGTGGCGGTCGTGGCGAAGTGGTTAACGCACCGGATTGTGATTCCGGCATTCGGGGGTTCAATTCCCCTCGTCCGCCCCATCTTATTATTGGGGTATAGCCAAGCGGTAAGGCAACGGGTTTTGATCCCGTCATGCCCTGGTTCGAATCCAGGTACCCCAGCTTTAATGCGGAAGTAGTTCAGTGGTAGAACGCCACCTTGCCAAGGTGGAGGTCGCGGGTTCGACCCCCGTCTTCCGCTCCAAAAATTGGCGGCATAGCCAAGTGGTAAGGCATGGGTCTGCAACACCCTTATCACCGGTTCGAGTCCGGTTGCCGCCTCCATTATATTTTGCCGGCGTGGCGGAATTGGCAGACGCGCGGGACTCAAAATCCCGTTCCTTCACGGGAGTGTCGGTTCGACCCCGACCGCCGGTATCACAAAAGGGCCTGCCTGCCCTTTATAAACATCGATTCTGATATCAGAGTCGGTGTTTTTTTATATATAAGTTTCGATGCTCTTTAAAAACTGCTTGTCTAATTAATAGGTAGTATGTTATATTATTTATTGTCGCTTAGACATTTTGCCGGCGTGGCGGAATTGGCAGACGCGCGGGACTCAAAATCCCGTTCCTTCACCGGAGTGTCGGTTCGACCCCGACCGCCGGTATTATCCTTACTGTATGCCAAGCGGTAAGAAGAAAAAAGCCCTGACCAATAGTCAGGGCTTTTTTCTATCTTAATATAATGAAATTTTAAACTACATTTCTGACATATGTGCAAAAGGCAGATGGGTGTCTATTTTCCCGTTGATGCGTTTTGCATATAACCGTTCACCATCCACCCATTTTTGAAAATCCATCATTAAGGGGAGACGATCAGGTCCCAATGCAAAACCTACTTCAAGGCTATGAGGGAAGTAGGAAGCGGTGTGCAGCGTACCAGATGCGGTGCTGTATTTCATTGAGAAGACACCGCTGTCCAGATCGTTGAGCAGTCTGAATGCACTGTAGGCGTCTTCAGATTGCTTTTGGTGCGTTAGTAATGCCTGCTCACGGCGCTTTGAATCATCTGACTGGTAACGGTTTTCTTCTGTCAGCAATTCGAAGTGATTAGTGGATACAGAAGCTTCCCGAACAACAACAGATCGTGGAGATGCTTCTACGACCACTGATCTTCCGCTGCGGTCCAGCAATACATAACTGAACGAACGGCGGTGGGGGAGTTCTTCCAAAAGTTCGATTGCTTCATTGATATCGGCACAGTTTTCGAGGATTAAGCGGCCGATCATATTGCAGATGAAGCCGTCTTCCGAGTTACGGCGATTGATGAAATTATAGCCCATGGACAAGCCTTTTTCGTTGAGTCCATCGGTACGGCCGGTAATTTGCATGGTAGGTCCGATTGTTGCGTATCCGCCGTCAGTTGGTTGATAAAGCGCAAATCTCCCTTCATATCCTTGTGGAGAACTGTCATAATTGCGGATCATGAAATCAGAGCCGGTTAAAATGGAACAGCCACTTCTCGTGTATTCAAGGTAATAGCCGCCGAATTCACGGATGGCATCGTGCATGTTCCAACCGAGCGCATCCGCCAGGCCATTGATTTCTTCCCAAACTCTTGGGGCATATGTGAGCAGCATGTCTCTTGCTTCTTTTTCGTTGATCATCAAGTGACGGTTGGAGGTGCCAAATTGTTTACGGCGATTTGGCAGGATAAGTGAATCTTTCAGTTTCAATCCTTGCATATAACCGAAATCGTAATGGCTTCCCCGGAACTGGATTACATCAGTATAGATAGGTTTCAAAGTAAGATCCCTCTTTTATTCAGATTAATCCGAGTGTACTGCATGTAAGCGCTGCACGAAAAGAAATATGCCTGAGCAGCGTTAAACGGCTCAGGCATATTGTTAAATGACATAAAAATCTGCTTCTCCGCCGTTGATGCCGGTAAACATATTGGCGGCGGCCGCTAGTAATTCGAGTGCTGTGTCACGGTCCATGGAAGGGCGCAGATAAAAGATATGCAAAGCGTTTGTAGTCTGTTCGGTTACAGCGGTTCTTTTGGAGTCGACATATGGGCTGCCGAATGCACCTTGCTGGTCTTTTGTAACGAGTATATTCGCCAACGTATTCAGCCGGTTATTGATGCCTTCATATTGGTCACGTTCAGTCCCGATCGTTACGGAGACATCGCCTTCAATTTTATCGGCATCGTATAGTCCCAAGGGAATTTCATATTGAAGCGAAAGAAAGTTATTCATATCGACACCGGAATGGACCGGTGTGAGATAATTTTGTTTCTTCACTCTCCGGAACAGTGCTTCTGCCGACGGGCGGTAGCGGTTAGGGTCCGCACCAAGCGCTTTCCAGTTCACTTTCCATTCGAGCAGGCCAGGAAAATCAGACAGTTCTTTATCCTCCAGGTCGAAGAATAATTGTTCCTGGAAAAGCTGGAGACGGCCTTTTAACATTTGAGGAGAATCGGAAACGGTGATATTGTTATAATGAATGATTCCAACTTTAAAATCAGAAAGAATTTCAGAAATACGGGGATCGACTGTTATTTCCACTGCACTCATCCTTTCACATCAGCAATTTACTTTATCGTATCATATATTCACAGAAGGGGTTATCAGCATGAATCTTGGACAATTTCAAAAAGAGCTCGTTGCTTATGCCTCGGAAATCGGAATAGATAAAATCGGTTTTGCTTCAGCGGAACCATTCTTTAATTTAAAGCATCAATTGATACGCCAGCAGCAGCTGCAGTATCAATCGGGTTTCGAAGAACAGGATGTCGAAAAACGCACACACCCCGAGTTGCTGCTTGAAGAAGCGGTGACGATCATAGCAATCGCCATAGCATATCCATCAAAAATGAATGATGCGCCGCAAGGAACAAAAGGAGCAAGGAGGGGTATTTTTTCACGTTCGTCCTGGGGCAAAGATTATCATGCCGCTTTGCGTGAACGGCTGACTTTGCTGGAAGCGTTCATTGCCTCGCATTATCCCGATGCTCGAATGCGTTCGATGGTGGATACAGGGGAATTGTCCGACCGTGCCGTCGCAGAGCGCGCGGGAATCGGTTGGAGTGCGAAGAACACCAATATCATTACGCCGGAATTCGGCTCTTATGTCTATCTGGGTGAAATGATCACCAATATTCCGTTTACGCTGGATGAACCGATGGAAGATCAATGCGGCGACTGCCGGCTGTGCATCGATACTTGTCCGACAGGTGCTATTGTAGAAGGCGGACAATTGAACGCACAGCGCTGCATTTCGTTTTTGACGCAGACAAAAGGCTTTTTGCCGGATGAATTCCGTTCGAAAATCGGGAATCGGCTATATGGGTGTGACACTTGCCAGACGGTTTGTCCGAAAAATAAACGGAAAGCGAACCAGATCCACGCCGAATTTGAACCGGATCCTGAAATAGCCAAGCCGTTGCTTGAGCCGTTATTAAAGATCTCAAACCGGGAGTTCAAAGAGAAGTTCGGCTATGTGTCGGGTTCCTGGAGAGGCAAGAAGCCGATTCAGCGCAATGCCATACTTGCTTTGGCGCATTTCAAGGAAGTAAGCGCTGTGCCGGCATTGATCGATCTGCTGGTATCAGATGAACGTCCGGTTATTCGTGGAACGGCAGCCTGGGCAATCGGTAAAATCGGTACGGCTGAAGGGCTGCATGCTTTAAAAATAGCGGAAGAAAAGGAAAAAGACAGCGAAGTGCTGGAGGAAATTCAAAAAGGATTGGCATTTTTTGCTGAAAAGTCGAAAGGATAAGTGAAGAGAGTGGCCATAAATATTGTTTTATATCAGCCGTTGATACCGGCGAATACAGGAAATATCGCGCGTTCGTGCGCTGGGACCGGGGTCAGGTTGCATTTGGTTCGGCCGCTTGGATTTTCAACTGATGATAAAATGTTGAAACGTGCCGGGTTGGATTACTGGGAGCATGTGGATTTGACCTACCATGACTCACTGGATGAGCTGTTTGACAGTTATCCAGATGGCGAATTTTATTACATCACGAAGTTCGGTTCGAAACCTCATACGACGTTCGATTTTTCGGATCAGGAAAAAGATCATTTCTTCGTGTTCGGCCAGGAGACGAAAGGATTGCCGCCGGAATTGCTCGAAGCGAATCCGGACCATTGCCTGCGGATTCCGATGAATGATAATATCAGGTCGCTGAATCTGTCGAATACTGCTGCGATCCTGATGTACGAAGCGCTGCGCCAGCAGGGATATCCCGGTTTAGATTAAAAAAAGGACAGCGGAAATTTTCCGCTGTCCTTTTACAATGCTATTCTTTATCGTAAGTACCTGGTTTGTCGTCGTATCCAGCAGTGAAAATCGCTGCAAGGAAAGCAACACAAACGCCTAAAATAAGGATTAAGTTCATTTATAACGACCTCCTTGAAATATGCATCTTAGTTTAGTATAGCGGAAAGCAGGGAAAAATGAAATATAAGTCCTTATTGAATTATGGAGATTTTCTGTCGGTTTTATTGTTTTATGGAAACTACTGAAACCGTTTCAGGTTTCGTCCGTATACTAAGGTAGAGAAAATAATTAGAGGGAAAGGTTGATTATCGATGAAAATGAAAATTTCTGCTGCATTGCTATGGGTTTCAGCTATTGCAGAGGCATTTCTGGCAATCCCGATCATCGGCGGATCGTTTGTCATCAGCACAGGCTACGCGGTACTTGGTTTCATGTTTGTCTTGCACGCGGTGACCTTATTCTTCTGTTTCCGTGAATATTCGCCGAAATCGGGTCCGATTCTGGGATTAATCACCAGTTTATTGGCCTGGTTCCCGGTCATCGGTTGGGCATTGCATTTACTAAGTGCCATCGTGCTATTCATCAACGCAGCGGTTGCCAGCCGTCCACGCATCTAAAACCGCCATTTATGGCGGTTTTTTTCTTTGGAGTAAAGTGGAGTTGAAAAACTCGAAAATATGCTGTTGAATTTGTACAATAATAGAAGAAAGGGTGAGCCCAATGGATTTAACGATCAATTCTACAAAAACCTTACATAACGGTGTGGAAATGCCGCGATTCGGTCTTGGCGTCTATAAAATGACGGACAAGGAAGAGGCGGTCAATGCAATGATCACCGCAATCGAAGCAGGATACAAGGCGATTGACACAGCGGCTGTTTATGAAAATGAACAGGAAGTCGGGGAAGCGGTACGAAACTCGGCTGTAAAACGGGAAGATTTATTCATCACGTCGAAAGTATGGAATACGGATCAGGGATATGACCAGACGCTTCGCGCTTTTGAAGCATCCCTGGAGCGTCTCGGGTTTGATTATCTGGATCTTTATCTGACGCATTGGGCAGTACCGGGTAAATACGAAGAAACCTACCGTGCCATTCAGCGCTTGTACGATGAGAAACTGGTGCGCGCAATTGGTGTTTCGAACCATCATCAGCCGCATTTGGAGCGGATTTTGGCAAAAGCGAACACAAAACCGATGGTCAATCAAATTGAACTGCATCCTCAATTGACACAGGAACCGCTGCGCGAATTCTGTGCGCAACAGAAAATAGCGGTGACTTCCTGGTCGCCGCTTGCGCGGGGCCGTCTGCTGGATGACGCCGTACTGGCCGAAATTGCAGCTAAGCACAATAAGACGATTGCACAGGTGATCATCCGCTGGCATTTACAGAATGATCTCATCGTGATTCCAAAATCGGTGACGCCTTCACGCATTATAGAAAATGCGGATGTCTATGATTTTTCATTGGCAGCGGAAGAAATAAAAGCCATTGATGGTTTGAACCAGGATTGGCGAACGGGTACGAATCCGGATGATGTCAAAGCATAAGAAAAAGAAGTTCCCTCATTTTAAAAGGGAACTTCTTTTTTATCTTGCTTTATCTTCCACCACGATTTTCTCATCTGTGAACGGGTGGATGAAAGACATGCGAAAGGCGTGCAGGTGATAGGCGCCGTCCTGTGTCGGCGGTCCGCCGTATAATTCATCACCGATGATCGGATGCCCGATATGGGAAAGATGGGTACGGATCTGATGCGTCCGGCCGGTTTCAAGAGACAGATGCAAAAGCGACTTGCCTTCCATATGGCGCAGCAGTTTATAATGCGTTACAGCGCTTTGGCCTGTCGGTGATACCATGCGGCGTGTAGGATGATGGCGGTCGCGGCCGATGGCGAAATCGATGGTGCCGGATTTATTGTGCACTTTGCCTTTGACGACAGCCTCGTAATCCCGAACTAATTGTTTCTGCTCCAGCATGCGGTCCAGGATGTTTTTCGCTACCGGATGCTTTGCTACCATCAACAGTCCTGAAGTGCCCTGGTCGAGCCGGTGTACGTGCTCACCGTAAGAACCTCCGCCGCGGATGATGTGGCCGATGATGGCATTGATGAAGGTGTCATTTTGCCCGACTTCATTGGGATGTGTGTTCATGCCTTTCGGTTTTTGTGCAATCAAAAAATGTTCATCTTCGAAGAGCACCGGTAATTCGATGTCGTGGTTGGGTTCATAAGGCGAATCCGCTTTCGGCAAATCGAATTGCAGAACCGTTCCTTTTGAAAGCGGTTCTTTCCAGACGACTTCCTGGAATTTATCGTTCTTAACGGATTTAGCCATACGCAGTTCATGGACAACTTTCTTGCCGAGGCCCCATTCGGTGCGCAGCAATTCTTCGACGGTCATGCCGTCATCTTTGATTTCGTAATTCCAGCTCATTTCGTTTCCTCCATAAAAAAAGAGCATGCGCAGTGCACATTGCTCTCTTGTCAGTTATTTTTTAACGACTTCTGTGAAAAATTCCTCGATATTCTCTTTTGGCTGCGATCCGACCCAGCGTGAAACTTCTTCGCCGTTTTCATAATGGACAAGTGTCGGTGTCGCTTCGATGAAATAATCCGTCCAGCCCTGTTCATACTCTAACAGATTGTATTGCAGGACGTCCACATCCATATCTTCCGCGACCGGCATCAAAATTGGCGTCGTGTTCTGGCAATACACGCAAGTCGGGCTGAAGAAATAAACCGTAGTGGGCTCGCCGCTTTCAATCTGTTCAGCAACTTCATCCGGCAAAGCGATGTTCTGATAATTTTCATCATCCAGCTGGTCGATGGTTGCAGGGTCCAGATCATCTGTATCGTACGGGTTATTTGCCAGTTTCTCATTTTGGGACATTTGTGTAAGAACAATGATCAAAGCGAAAATGGCGAGGACAACGCCGCCGATGATAAGCATTTTTTTCAATTTAGTTTTCCTCCTTGATTGTTTTCAGCAAATAAATACTCATTCCGGCAATTAAAATGAAAGCGATAAGCGCTAAAAATGGAATGGTGATAAAGCCGAAATAATTAATGTACTGGCCTGTGCACGGAACCTGTCCGCATGAAGGGGCAGACTCGGAAAGAAAGGCCAATTTCTGAATTCCGTAATGATAAAGGGAAATCATGCCCCCGATTCCTGAGATGATCAGCGAAGTTAGGGCGATTTTGGCATTCTTCTGGAAATAAGCCACACCGACAACGATGACCAGCGGATACATGAAGATACGCTGGATCCAGCAAAGTTCACATGGAACATAGCCGCGGACCTCAGAAAAATAGAGGGAGCCGGCAGTGGCTATCAAAGCTGTCGCCCAGATGCCAAGCAAAAGATTTTCTTGGATTTTCGTCATATGGCAGGTCCTCTCTTGTTAAATAGCTACTATAGAATTATAATTCTTTAGCTGGGGCAAGTAAAATAATATTAACCTCTGTGTATATCCGATATAATAAGATGTGATACTTTTGTGAAGGAGTGGCTAAAGTGGCAGAACAATTCGATTTATCCCATTTTGAAAAGAGCATGATCATCCGTGAGATGAGCTATGCTGATATAAATGCCATTCTAGAGATGCAGCGTTTATGTTTCCCGGGCATGGAACCTTGGGAAGAAGAGCAGTTAAGAAGCCATTTGGGCGTATTCCCGCAAGGCCAGCTGGTTGCGGAACTGGATGGCAAAGTGATTGGTTCCTGCTCAAGTCTTCTGATAAATTTCGATGAATACGACGACCGTCATACCTGGGACGATGTCACAGATGGCGGTTACATTACGAACCATAACCAGGACGGCTACAATATGTACGGCATCGAAGTGATGGTGCATCCTGAATACCGTCGCATGCAGGTCGGCCAGCGGCTATACGAAGCCCGCAAGGAGTTGGCGCGTGAGCTGAACCTGAAATCGATCATCATCGGCGGACGGATTCCGAATTATCACAAACATGCAGACGAAATGTCGCCGCGTGAATATGTGGATGCGGTATCCCGCCATAAAATTTATGACCCTGTACTTACTTTCCAATTAATGAACGGTTTCCAGTTGATGCGCATCAATCCGAATTACCTTCGGGATGACAAGGCTTCAGGAAAATACGCGACATTGATGGAATGGAATAACGTGGATTACAAACCGGTATCCAAACGGCATTTCAAGACGAGCCTGCCGGTCCGTATTTGTGTTGTGCAATATCTGATGCGTGCCATTGAATCATTCGATGACTTGGCGAGCCAGGTGGAATACTTTGTCGATGTGGCATCCGATGCCCATTCCGATTTCGTCGTATTTCCAGAAATATTCACGACTCAGCTGATGTCGTTCCTGAATGAACCATCACCGAGCCAGGCAGTGCGTAAACTGACCGAATATACGCCTCAGTATATCGAACTCTTCACCGATCTCGCGGTCCGTTATAACGTGAATATAATCGGCGGTTCCCATTTCGTGAAAGAGGAAGATGATGAAATCTATAATATCGCTTATCTGTTCCGTCGCGATGGTTCCATCGACAAGCAGTACAAAATCCACATTACGCCAAATGAGCGGAAGTGGTGGGGGATTTCTGCTGGAGATTCAGTCCGCGTATTCGATACGGATTGCGGGAAAATCGCCATCCAGATCTGTTATGATATCGAATTCCCTGAACTTGCGCGCATCGCGACAGATATGGGAGCGAATATCATCTTCTCCCCATTCTGTACGGAAGACCGTCAAGGTTATCTTCGTGTACGCTACTGCGCACAGGCGCGTGCTGTGGAAAACCAGATCTACACCGTCATTTCGGGAACGGTCGGCAACTTGCCGCAAACTGAAAATATGGATATCCAATACGCGCAATCCGGAATTTTTGCTCCATCGGATTTCGAATTTGCGCGCGATGGCATCGTTGGGGAAACAAATGCCAATCTTGAAATGGTCCTGATCGGGGATGTCGACTTGGAAATTCTTCGCCGCCAGCGCCAGAACGGTACCGTCAAACAATTGAAGGACCGGAGACATGATGTCTACCGCGTCGAGTACAAGAAAGATTAAATTCGGCCAATAAAATGAAATTCACTGACCGCTTCCTGATGGAGGCGGTTTTTTTTCTTCATTTTTGGTAAACTGGAAATAGATTAAATATGTTGTACGTATTATGGATGGAGGGATCTTTATGAATTGGAAGGAACGGATCAAACGCTGGCTGGATCACGAGGGACTGGATGAAGATACGAGAAAATCGCTGGACCTGCTTCAGGAAGATGAAAAAATGGCGGAAGACGCATTCTATCAGGATCTCACTTTCGGCACAGGCGGCATGCGAGGGGAAATCGGGCCCGGCACAAACCGCATGAATGTCTACACAGTGCGCAAAGCATCACAGGGGATAGCGGATTACATAAAGTCAAATGGAGCCGAAGCGATGGCAAGGGGAATTGCCATCGCTTACGACAGCCGTCGAATGTCTCCGGAATTTGCGGAAGAAGCTGCCAGAACTTTTGCTTCAAACGGAATCCACACATATTTATATAATGGTACACGCACAACGCCGCAACTTTCTTTCAGCGTCCGTTACTTGCACGCGTTTATGGGTGTGGTCATCACGGCCAGCCATAATCCGCCTGAGTACAATGGCTATAAAGTTTACGGGGAAGACGGCGCTCAACTGAATTTGGAAGATGCGGACCGTGTCACTGACTTCGTCAGCCAGGTAGAAGATGAATTGACAATTGTTAATGAAAACTATGCTCCGGAATTATTGGTTACAGTGGGGGATACTCTCGATCAGGCTTATCTGGCAAATGCTTTGACTGTCCGCGAGCAGCAAGCAGCTTCGCCGATTCAGGCTGTATTTACACCGCTTCACGGTGCATCGGGTGCAACGGTGCAGCAATTGCTCCAAAAAGCAGGCTACACGGACGTCACTTACGTTGCTGAACAGATGGAACCGGACGGCGAGTTTCCGACTGTATCTTCACCGAATCCTGAAGAAGCGGGCGCTTTTGAATTAGCGAAGCAATACGGCAAAGAAGCCGGTGCCGAATTACTTGTCGCAGTCGATCCTGATGGAGACCGCGTCGGTATTGCGGTGACAAACGGGGAACATTACGAATTGCTGTCCGGCAATCAAACAGGGGCCATCCTGATTGAATATTTATTGAGCCAGAAAAAAGCAAAAGGTGAACTTCCTGGCAACGGCCGTATTTTCAAAACGATTGTGACTTCTGAGTTCGGCCGCGCGGTGGGGGATTCCTACGGAGTCAAAACCACTGATGTCCTGACCGGCTTCAAATTCATCGGTGAAAAGCTGAGAGAAAATGACAGTACAGGAGAATTCGAGTTTTTATTTGGCTACGAAGAAAGTTATGGTTACCTGATCCGCGATTTTGCTCGCGATAAAGATGCAGTGCAATCGGTGCTGCTTCTCGTTGAAGCGGCTGCGTATTATAAGACGCAAGGGAAAACCCTGCACGAGGTGCTGGTCGAGTTATACAATCGCCATGGCTGGTACCGGGAAGCGCTGGTATCGGTGACGAAAAAAGGCGCGGACGGTGCACGGGAAATACAATCGTTATTGGATGGCATGCGTCAGAACCCATTGCAGTCCATAGCCGGAATCGCTGTGACTTCCATAGAGGATTACGAAACACAGAATCGGATCTTTACCGACTTGGATAAGAGCGAAAAAATCGAATTGCCGCAGGCCAATGTGCTGAAATATTTCCTCGAAGACGGCTCCTGGGTATGCCTTCGCCCAAGCGGAACGGAACCGAAAGTGAAATTCTATTTCAGTGTTAAAGGAAATACGGAACAGGAAAGCGATGAAAAGCTGGAATTGATCAAGGAATCTTTTCTTGATGCAGTGAATAACAGATAAAGAGAAACTTCATTCAGTGGGGACGCTTCATCCCCACTGAATGTTAGTTGATCCAAACGGGTTTATACGGTCAGTTGATCTCACGCTTTGGAAAAGCGTAAGTCTTACTGACCGTTAATACGGGATAAATGGAAGGCTCCCTTGTGAAAGGGGGCTTTTCTCATTCGAAAGTATGAAGCGCAACCAGGCTCAAAACAGGTATGGTTGGATTAACGGTGGTGAGGTGGAAATATGGAGCTGAGCGAGCATTCCAATGTAATTCTGCTGAAGGAAATTGCAGAATTGCTGAATGAGGAAACGGATATGGAACGGATGCTGACTGGGGCCATCCGGAAGCTTTTGGATGGTTCGAATTTTGAAACAGCCTGGATTTTCTTTATTGACGGGGAAGGGAAGCATAGGCTCATGGCGCAGGCGAATCTTCCTTCGGCACTGAAGGAAGATGATTGCCGCCACCTTCAAAAAGGCGGCTGCTGGTGTGTCAAAAGGTATCATGATGGAGATTTGGAGAAAGCTTCAAATATCATCGCCTGCCAGCGAATCGAGAATTCAATAGCGGAAAAGACTGGAGACCATGGCAACATCACGCATCACGCGACGGTTCCGCTGCAATCCGGAACGGAAAGATTCGGCTTGCTGAATATCGCGGCGCCTGACCGGGAGCGTTTTTCTACGGATGAACTGGCGTTGTTGGAATCCGTCGCTTTTCAGATCGGTTCCGCCATCAAACGCATCGGCCTGACCAAGCAGGAGCAGGAATTGGCGCTGGTGACTGAACGCAATAGACTGGCCCGTGATCTGCATGATTCAGTCAACCAATTACTGTTTTCCGTAACGCTTACCGCAAGAGGCGGCGTGGAGATGTCAGAGGAGCCGGCAATCCGGGAAACGTTCAGCGATATTCAGCACCTGACACAGGAAGCGCTGAATGAAATGCGTGCGCTGATATGGCAATTGCGGCCGAAAGGACTCGAAAGCGGCTTGCTGGAAGGGATAAAAGGCTATGCTGAAATGCTGGGTCTTGAGCTGGAAACGAAAGTGAACGGCGTCATCCAGCTTCCTTCAAGAATTGAAGAGACTTTATTCCGCATTGCGCAGGAAGCATTGAATAATATCCGGAAACATGCGGGCACAGACCGGGGACAATTATTCCTGTCGGTTACCCAGACGGACGTACTCCTTGTGTTGAAAGATGAAGGCAGAGGGTTTGTGATGGATGAAAAACTGTATATTCCATCGATCGGGATGCTTAGCATGAAAGAGCGGGCAAAATCCGAAGGCGGCACAGTGGAATGGTCCAGTGCAATGGATAAAGGGACGGAAATTCTTGTAAGAATTCCTTATTAAGGGAGGGGGATGGATTGATGAAGGTTTTAATAGCGGATGATCATCATGTAGTCAGGAGAGGGCTGCTGTTTTTTCTGAAGACCCAGAAAGATATTGAAGTGGTCGGTGAAGCGGTGAATGGCAAGGAAGCGGTCGAAATGGCTGAGAGACTCCGTCCTGATATTGTGTTGATGGATTTGGTGATGCCGGTCATGGACGGAATTCAGGCTACACGCAAAATAAAGGAAAAGCATCCTGGAATCATTGTGCTGATGCTGACCAGTTTTTCGGACCGTGACCACGTCGTGCCGGCGATCGAAGCGGGAGCGGCGGGCTATCAACTGAAAGATATCGAACCGGATGAGCTGGTGGAATCGTTGCGCAGTTTGATGAGAGGCGAAAATACGCTGCATCCGAAAGCGACTTCTGAATTGTTGAAAGGGCCGGCAGAACCAGCGCCGCATACCGTCAATTATTTGACGCCGCGGGAAAAAGAAGTGCTGGCGGAATTGACAAAAGGGAAAAGCAACCGGGAAATCGCGTCGGCGTTATATGTGACAGAAAAAACGGTGAAAACGCATATTTCAAATATCTTTACGAAGCTCGAGGTGCAGGACCGCACGCAGGCTGCTCTTTATGCAGTTAAGCATGGACTGACAGAAGCGGGGATGGAATAGGAAAGAGGCAAGAAACCGACACTTCTCAAATCATTTCGCTTTAGGCGGACGCGTTCCGCAGGGAGCTGCCTGAGCCTCCTCAGTCGCTACGCTCCCTGCGGGGTCTCAGGACTCGCTCTATTTCCTGCAGGAGTCGCCGCCTGACGCTTCATTTAAGTTTCGTCTTAACTGAAGGAACGTCTTCTTCAGACATTAAAAGTAATAGACTTTTCTATTTTAGAACGCGAATTGAGATATGGAGCAAAACAGCGAAGACTCCTAGGGGATTGCGGGGAATAACATGTGCTCCTGCATCGCTTCGCTGCTTCGTCGCAAAGACTTAGCCTCGCAAGTGTCGGCTAATGTCTTCGAAGCTGTTTTGCGGAATATCGGCTTTAAAACTATATTTTTCTCGACAAGCAGAGGCAAGACGCATCAATGCGTCTTGCCTCTTTTCATTTCTATTCAGCGCTTTTTAACTGGACGTTTTCTTGAATCTTTCGTAATCTGCTTCCACTTCGAGCGCTCGGCTTTTTGTGCCGCCAGATCGCTTTTGCGTTCCATATGGGCAAGTTCGCGTTTGAGTTTTACATAGCTGCGGAAGCGCTCAGGCTCAAGTTCACCTGTATCAAGTGCTTCCCGGATTGCGCAGCCGGGTTCATTGCCGTGGGCGCAATCACGGAAACGGCAGGCGTCCGCCAAAGTTTCCACATCCGTAAAGCCGGATTCCACGCCTTCAGAATAATCGCCGAGCTGGAATTCGCGCATTCCGGGTGTATCGATCAGCAATCCGCCGCTTGGCAGCAGCACCATTTCACGGTGCGTTGTCGTGTGGCGTCCTTTACTGTCGTCTTCCCGGATTTCCTGGACGGCCATCAATTCGGTGCCGGCGAGTGCATTGATCAGGGAAGATTTGCCGACGCCGGACGAACCGAGCAGCGCACCTGTCCTGGAACCGGCCAGTATATTCTGCAAATCAGAAATCCCTTCCAGAGTGACACTGGAGACGGTATGGACCGGTATTCCGAAAGCGACCGATTCCACTTCTTTCAAATAAGGTTCGATGTCGTCGCATTGATCCTTTTTGGTCAATACGATTACCGGATTAGCACCTGAATCCCAAGTGGCCAATAAATAACGTTCAAGCCGCCGGACATTAAAGTCGTGATTCAATGACATCACGAGGAACGCGTAGTCAACGTTGACCGCAATCGTCTGGATATCGGAAGTTTCACCTGCCGCTTTACGTGAGAAGCTGGAGATGCGGGGAAGGACTTGATGTATGATCCCTTTTTCTTCACCCGGCATCTGTTCGATAACGACCCAGTCACCGACAGAAGGGAATTCTGATTTCGCATGGCTGTGTCTGTATTTTCCGGATAGTGAGCTGAGCCACTCACCGTGATCTGTAACCACGCGGTAAAGATTTTTATGTTCCAGTACCACACGCCCCGGTACACCGTTTGTTTCAATTTTCTCTTGCCAGTTTTCATTCCAGCCGTACTTTTCAATAATTGTCAATTTAAGTTCCTCCAATTTTTATGCATAATAAAAAACCATGGATGCGTCTTGCAAATCGCAGTCCATGGTTCCCGGGCATAATGGAAGAAGCGTATCTTCAGCGATACACGGAGCGGGATACTATAGACTGGATTTGCTGTTTCGTTGCAATGATATGGATAGCCATAATACCCCACCTCTTTCCTCAAGTTATCTTTAAGATACCGGATAATTCCGAAATGGTCAATAAGTTTTTTATTCATGATTCCAATTTTTAAGAGAATTCGGAAGAAGAGCTTTCAAAGCCTTGCAAAGAATGTATAGAAAAGCTACCATTAAACTAATATTCTGAACATACCAACTGGTCAGTATAAAGAAAGGTGGAAGTTATTTTGGATTTTTCCTATTCTCAAAAAACTAAAGATTTGCAGAAGCGCTTGAACAATTTTATGGAAGAGCATGTCTATCCAAATGAGAAGGTTTTTGAACAGCAATTGAACGGACAGAACAACCGATGGTCTCAAGTGCCGCCTGTGATGAAAGAGTTGAAGCAGAAAGCGAAAGAACAGGGGCTGTGGAATCTCTTTTTACCAGACAGTGAATACGGAGCAGGCCTTAGCAATCAGGAATATGCGCCTTTGTGTGAAATCATGGGCAGATCGCTGATTGGGCCGGAAGTCTTTAATTGCGGGGCACCGGATACCGGCAATATGGAAGTATTGGTGCGTTACGGCACAGAAGAGCAGAAGAAGAGATGGCTCGAACCGCTGTTGAATGGTGATATTCGTTCGTGCTTTTCGATGACTGAACCGGCTGTGGCATCGAGTGACGCGACTAATATCTCTGCAACCATTATGAGAGATGGAGATGAATATATCGTCAACGGAAGAAAATGGTGGTCTTCAGGGGCTGGCGATCCTCGTTGCAAAATCGCCATCGTCATGGGGAAAAATGACCCGGATGCGCCGAAATATGAACAGCAATCCATGATTTTGTTGCCTTTGGATACACCAGGTGTAACGATCGAGCGCATGCTGCCGGTTTTCGGCTACGATCATGCGCCGCATGGCCATGCCGAAATCAATTTTGATAATGTCCGGGTTCCGGTTGGCAATATGATTTGGGGAGAAGGAAAAGGCTTTGCCATTGCGCAGGGAAGGCTGGGGCCAGGCAGAATCCACCATTGCATGAGGCTGATCGGTGCTGCCGAACGTGCGCTTGAGGAAATGTGCCGCAGAGTTGCCGAGCGAGCGCCATTTGGCAAGCCATTGGCCAATCAAGGCGTAATCCGGGAATGGATTGCGGACTCGCGCATTGATATCGAACAGGCACGGCTTTTGACACTGAAAGCGGCCTATATGATGGATACAGTCGGCAATAAAGAAGCGAAAGCGGAAATTGCGATGATCAAAGTTACAGCACCAAGTATGGCCTTACGCGTTATCGACAGAGCCATTCAGGCATTCGGGGCAGCGGGCGTCAGTGATGATTTTACTTTGGCGGCACAATGGGCGAATGCCCGGACGCTTCGGCTTGCTGACGGACCGGATGAAGTACACAGAAGCCAGATTGCCAAATTGGAATTAAAAAAATATCTATAAGAAATGAGGGGGACCAATGGGAGATTTTACACAAGCAACGATTCCGGTCAGAAAAGGGGAAGAAATCGATCTGCAAAGACTTGAAGAATTTCTTCGTTCGTCAATTGAAGGACTGCCTGAAGGTGAACTTGAAATCCGCCAATTTGGCGCGGGCCATTCCAATTTAACCTATGCACTTAAAATTGGGGGATGGGAAGGGGTTCTCCGTAAACCACCGCTTGGACCAGTGGCTCCGAAAGCGCACGATATGGAAAGGGAATTCAAAATTCTGCAATCGCTGGCGCCGATTTTTCCAGCAGCCCCGAAACCATTTGTATTTTCGGAAGAAACCTCTATAACAGGGAGTCCATTCTTCATCATGGAAAGACGTTATGGCGTCGTGCTGGATACCGATTTTCCGTCAGGAACTGAAGCGACTGCAGAACTTGGCAGGAAAATATCCGAGAAAATGGTGGATACACTGGTTGAACTCCATGCCATCGATTATAAAAAAACGGCGCTAGCCGATATGGCGAAACCGGAAGGATTTATGGAACGGCAGGTCAATGGATGGATCGGACGGTATGAACGCTCAAAAACAGATGATATCGAAGAGGTCGAAGCATTGAAAAAGTGGATGCTTACTAATTTACCGGAATCACAGGAGCCTTCAATCATCCATTACGATTTTAAATTGAACAATGCGTTGTTCGGTGAAGATTATACAGAAATTACAGGACTTTTCGATTGGGAAATGACAACTGTCGGTGATCCGCTGGCAGATTTGGGCGCGGCGATGAGCTACTGGATCCAAGCCGATGACCCGGAACTCCTGAAAAAGGGGATGGGTAAACCGCCTGTCACTGTCAATGAAGGATTTTACACACGTGAGGAATTTATTCGCAGCTATGCAGAGAAGAGCGGCCGGGACATCACTCAAATTGATTTTTATCTGACGTTCGCTTATTTCAAGCTGGCGGTGATTGTCCAGCAGATTTATTTCAGGTATAAAAATGGCCAGACGCAGGATCCGCGCTTTGCGAATTTCGATCGATTCGTCAAGAGCCTGATCCGCTATGGGCTTGGAACAGCAACTAAATAGATTCAAGTAAAATGCTGGCCGGAATTTCCGGTCTTTTTTCTTTTCCAAATAGGTGATTTGGTGGAGAAAAAGGTGGATAGGAGCGGGTATGAAGAGAGAAAGGAGGCGGTATGATGGACTTCGATAAATATAGCTGGCAATTATTTACAGAAACATTTGTGGAAAATCCTTACCCCTATTATGCCCAGCTGCGAGCGGGGGATCCGGTTTATAAAACAAGGTTTCCTGATGGCCAGCAGGGTTGGCTGATTACTGGTTATGAGGAAGCGGTGGAAGCATTGAAAGAGCCGCGTTTCATCAAGGATTTCAGTAAACTCTATGGAGGCTCGATGGACGGAATGAATGTCTTTACTCAGAATATGCTTTTTTCTGATCCGCCCGATCACCGCCGTCTCCGGGGCTTGGCGCAAAAAACGTTTACGCCGCGGGTAATTGAAGGAATGAAAGAACGAATTGAGGAAATAACCGATCAGCTTTTGGACGAAATGGAGCAGAAAAAGGAAATCAATTTGATTGATGATTTCGCTTTTCCATTGCCCATCATCGTCATTTGCGAAATTCTCGGTGTGCCATCGGAAGACCGCGATAAATTCCGGATCTGGTCAAATTCACTTATTGAAGGAAGCAGCGGTGAACCGGGAGTCAGTGTTTACCAGCATATGAATGATTCTATCCGTTATCTTGGCGAGTGGTTCAGCAGAACAAGGCTTGAGACGGAAGATGATCTGATCAGTAAACTCATAGAGGCGGAAGAAGAGGGAGACCGTTTGACGGAAAAGGAATTATACGGTCTTGTAACCTTATTGATCATCGCCGGGCACGAGACGACGGTCAATTTAATAGGCAATACATTTCTGAATTTATTGAAGCATCCGGAACAGAAAGAGCTGTTAAGAAAAAAACCGGAGTTGATTGGACAGGCAATCGAGGAATCATTGCGTTTCGATGGGCCTGTTGAATTCAGTACGTCCAGATGGGCGGGTGAAAATTTTCAGTTTGCAGGAAAAAAAATCAGCCGCGGGGAATTGGTGGTGGTTGCCTTAAATGCAGTGAACCGGGACCCTGATCAGTTCGATGATCCGGAAGTATTTGAGATCAGCCGGGAAAAAAGCCCGCACCTCGCATTTGGGAAGGGAATCCATCATTGTCTTGGAGCGCCGCTTGCACGGCTCGAGGGAAAGATAGCTATCAGCAGGCTGCTGGATCGTTTTCCTGATTTGAAATTGCGTATACCAGAAAGCGAGCTTAAATGGCGACAGGGAATGATTGTCCGGGGTGTAAAGGAAATTCCCGTCATGAAGAGACAATCATAGTTTGTTCGATTGGAAAGATGCTCCTTTAATCGGGAGTTTTTTTTATTTTTTATGGAAAGTGGAGTGTTATTGAAAAATGTTTAACGTGTTTGTCATAGGCGGTAACAGGGGAAATATTTATTAAAGGACGAATTGGGGGGCACTTATGAAAAATTTCACTTTTTGGATCAAGGAAAAGTTATGGGTGACTCCGGCCGTCTACAGTATTTTTGCTGTGGCGCTGTCAATCATCTTCTTTTATATCGATTTGTATTTAATCGAATCACTCAGTGAGTACATACCTTCGATTCTATTGACGAATGTCGACCTGGCAAAAACCATCATGGGGAATTTATCAGGTGCATTACTTACGATGACGACATTCACGTTTTCCACCATCCTCGTTGTGCTGACAATGTATTCCTCTCAATTTTCACCCAGAACGTTAAAGAATTTCGTACATGACCGGCTGACATGGAGAGTGCTTGGCGTTTTTCTTGGTGGATTCATCTACAATACTTTATCGTTGCTGTTCATGCGTGCGCACCTCTACAGTCACGATGTGATTTCGACATTTATCGGTATCTTGATCGCATTCTACTGTTTGGCGACTTTTGCTTATTTTATTCATCATATATCCACTACTGTTCAAGTAGGAAAATTAGTGATTGATCTGATAGGCGACACTGAACGGGTTATAAAAAAATTCGAAGGATTATGGGAAAAGAGCAGCGATGAAGGAACAATTTGGAGGCCGGATGGCATCAAGCGGTCATTTGCTGCCGGCAAAGCAGGTTTTATAGGTTATATCTACTTCGAAGAACTTCTGGAATATGCTGAAAAAAATAATATGGAAGTGGAAGTTCTTGTATCTATAGGTGATTACATCCATGAAACAAAATCCATAGTGAATGTTTATATGGCTGATTCTGAAGAATTTCCAATTAATGAATATTTTATAATCGGAGAGGAACGGACTTCTGAACAGGATGTAGAGTTTGCTCTGCAAAAATTAGTGGAAATTTCGCTGCGGGCAATATCGCCAGGCATCAACGATCCGAATACAGCCAATGATATCGTGATCAGGCTTGGTAATCTGCTTGGGAAAATCGGCAGCCTTAAAACAGATGAAGTCGTACTGACTGACAAAAAGGGGAATGGCCGGATACTGTACCCTTATCCGAAGTTTAGAGAGATTCTGTATAAAGTCTATTACCAGTTCTCCTATTATGGAAAAGATGATATATCGGTGCTGGGCGCCTTGACGGATTCTTTGATAATCACGTCAGAGACAGTGCCTGAAAAGCATAAGAACGATTTATGGGATATTCAATTGTATATATTAGAAGGAGTTGCCGCAAAGGATTTAAAATCGATGGACAGGATATTTCTGCAGAAGAAAATTGATATTCTGGCTGAAAGAGTGAACAAGAGAGCAGTTAACCTGATGGACATCAATGGAAATTAAACAGGGGGAGGCTGAGTAGATGGATAACAGTCAGCTCTTTAATGGCATAGACGTACTGAAAGATTTATCCGTTAGGGAATTTTTTATGTTCTTTATTTACCTATCATTGATATTTGTCATCAAGCTGACAATTGAATGGGCTTTTAAATTCATACTGAAACATACCCGTTATAAGGAAAGAGTTTTGCCGATGATTGAAGCGATCTTGAATTGGCTCGCTTTTTATAGTTCCATCATCCTTTTCCTGTTTTATTTTTGGAAGGAAAGCTGGCTGACATATGCATTTTATGAAACTGATGGCGTAGAGGTATCGGTATTTCTGATTGTTGTGGTCGTCATGATTGTGACATTTGCCAGCCGGATCATCAAGACTTTCAACAGGCATGTAATGCCGTTCATTTATGAACAATTCGATATCGATGTAGGTTTAAGTTTCACGATCAATCGGCTGATTTACTATACGGTCATGTTCCTGGCTCTGGCCTTGAGTTTCACGACTGTCGGCTTGGATCTCACAGCATTGGGCGTTGTGTTCAGTGTGCTCGGCATCGGTATCGGTTTCGGCGTCCGCAATATAGCAGCGAACTTCGTATCGGGTATCATCATCCTGTTTGAACGGCCCATGGAAGTGGGCGAAATGGTTGAAATAGACAAAAAGATCGGTAAAATTACGAGAATCAAGCTGAGGTCTACAGTGGTTGAAACATTGAAAGATGGAACAATGGTCGTTCCGAACCAATACTTCATTGAGCAGATCGTTAAAAATCGTTCCAGTGCCGAGTTGTTTGCAAGAGTGGAAGTCAGTGTGGCATATGGCAGCGACACGGCAAAGGTGGAAAAGCTCATTTTGGAAGCGGCAGAACAGGAAATTCCAGCGATGAAGGGTGTGCCGCTAAATCAACAGCCTGATGTCCGTTTTATCGGATTCCGCAATTCTGCGCTTGATTTCCAAGTGGAAGTGCATGTCGTTGACGTCCAGATGAAGGAACAGTTGGAAAGCAGGCTGAGACACGCTATTGCCAAATTGTTTTTTGATAATGATATTGAACTGGCGAAAACACATGCCCCCGCTAATGATTAAAGCCCCGTGCCGGTCAATGGCAAGGGGCTTTAAGTTTTGATTCATTCTTCAGTGATCCTTTCATGGACACCACCGGAAGCCTGGACGTTATTGATGATGCTGCCGCTCATTGTGAGGATTGCTCCTGCCGGCATGTCGATGACCGTTCCATTTTTTAAATGGAATGAAAATGAATCAATCTTTGTCATTCCATTTTCTTTGACAATACGTTCCTCCACTTTTTCAAAATCCGTCCACTCATATTTCTCGGATGTGATGGCTAATGGGGCATTATAAACAAACCCGTCGGAAGTTATGTAATAATAATCGGTCAAAGAAAAGCTCAGCGCAATTATCCCCGATACAAATAGAGCAAATGCAAACCCGTATTTCTTCAATCGCGGTTCCAGCATTGCTAATACGATCAATCCCCCCGCCATAAGCGCAAGGCCGATGCCTCCGGTCAATAGCGACATGGAAGAAGTGCCGATGGCCAATGCATCTGGTGTGATGAACATGGTTTTAATTGGATAGAAGAAAGCCACGGGTGCAAATAAAGCGGAGATGAACAGTATAACCGCAAACGTAATATATACTATCCTCTTTTGATCAATGAAATCATACATTTTCTAATCCCCCTCTTGTACCGGATCGTCATAGTCAGAATAATCCGGCTCTATATGTACGAGCACGACACAATTAGGTTTCGATTTTTTTACTTTTCTTTCAATTTCTTCCGTTATCCAGTGGCTTTCCGTTACATTCAACAAAGCATCGACTTCAATTGTCAGATCCACAAACATGACATTGCCATGATGGCGCCCTTTAAAATCACTTAATTTCCTGACACCCGGCACTTTACGGATAATGGCAGACAAGGTTTCAACTTCATCTTCATTGAAGGCATCTGTCAAAGTCATCACCGATTCCTTGAAAATATCCAAAGCGGTTTTAAGAATGATTAATCCGACTATAAAGGCGGTGATGACATCAATGACAGGTGCTCCCAAAATAGCGCCCAGGATTCCGATGCCGGCTCCTATACTAACCAGTGCATCCGAACGGTTGTCATATGCTGCGGCTTTTACAGCACTGCTGTTAATTTCGCGGCTCAACTTAAGATTGTATCGGTAGACGCCATACATGATGATGGCCGAAAACAATGCGATGCCAGCGGTATAGAGGGAAGGTTCAGTTTGTTCGCTGGGACTGAAAAGATTGCGTCCCGCTCCGAGCAATACCTGAAGCCCGATCACAGCCATTATGAACGAAGCGAGAAGGGAAGCGACAGTTTCGGCTCGGAGATGACCGTAATGATGGTTTTCATCCGGTGGCTTCTGGGAGATCCGCAGTCCGACCAGTACTGCGACAGAAGCGATGATATCCGTCAGGTTGTTCAGGCCATCCGCTTTTAACGCTTCCGAAGATCCGGCGAATCCGAATACAAGCTTTATAGTGCTAAGGAACACATAAGCGCCAATACTCAGCCACGCGCCTTTTTCCCCTCGGCGTAAATTTGTATATAACTCCATAAAGTTTCCTTCCTCCAAACCTTTTTAACAAATTGAAAACGACCCTCACTTGAGAGTCGCCTTTGCTATTCTTCGTTTTCGGGTTCTTCAATTTTGCGGACTTCCAGGTAAAGGATGTGATGTCCGTCAACTTCTTTGATCTGGAATTCATACCCCTGCTCAATGATTTTCTCACCTGGGATGGCATCGAAATTCATGCTCATCATCCAACCGCCGATGGTATCAATATCTTCTTCGTCTATTTCAATACCCAGTATATCATTTATGCTCTCAATGAGCATCTTGGCACTGAAGATATAATGGTCCTCGCCCATTTTTTGGACTTCAGGAACTTCCTCCAAATCAAATTCATCCTGGATATCGCCGACAATTTCTTCAATGATGTCTTCGATTGTGACGAGGCCGGCTGTTCCTCCGTATTCGTCGCGCAAAATCGCCATGTGGATCCGTTCACGCTGGATTTTCAGCAATAACTCGCTTAATGGCATCGAGTCAATCACCTGGATAACCGGCAGCACAAAATTTTCAACCGCTTTATCGCCGTTCAGCGGATTTCGGATATAGGCCGTTAAAAGGTATTTCATATTTAGGACGCCGATGATGTGATCTCTGTCTCCATCGATTACAGGATAGCGGGTGAATTGTTCAATGCCGGCTTTTTCAAAGACTTCTTTCAATGTAAGATCTTTTTCAATGATTTTCATTTCTGTCCGCGGAACCATTATTTCTTTCGCGATGCGTTCATCGAATTCAAAAATCTTGTTGACGAAGGCATATTCGGAAGGATTGATTTCCCCTTTTTCCAGACTGTCCGCAAGGATGATTTTCAAATCTTCCTCGGTGTGGCCAATATCCGATTGAGAAACGTGGCTGACACCAAACACGCCGGCTATCAGTCTTGTCGTCCTATGATAAAACCAGAGGAGTATGTACATCAGGTGATAGGCAACAATAAGCGGTTTGGCCGTAGCCAATGTTATTTGCTCAGCCTTGTGGATTGCGATTGTTTTCGGGACCAGCTCACCGGCAATCGTCAAAACTGTGAGGACGATAAAAAAAGCAATCAAAAAGGCGAGTACGCCGGCAATACTTTCCGGTATACCCAAGCTGGCTGTTAAAGGGGTGATAAAATCGATGACTGATGAATGGCCAAGCCATCCCAGCCCCAGAACAGAAATCATGATCCCAATCTGGCACGCGGACAAATAATCATCCACATTCGTAATGACCTTTTTTGCAGCCAGAGCTTTGGGATTGCCTTCTTCAATCATTTGATCAATTCGGCTGCTGCGGACTTTTACGATAGCGTATTCGCTTGCCGAGAAAAAAGCGGCCGCGATAATAAGCAGGATAAATAGCGGCAATTGTATGGCTATGTCCAAATAAGTCCTTTGTTCCAGTCAAATCAGGAGTGGAACAAAGTTTGCACCTCCCGCGGAGAAATATAAATTAATTCAATGATACGGGAAGAAAAATAAAAAAACAAATAATTCCGTCAATAAAATTTACAAGCTTGTAATTTAATTCATATAAGCAATCAGTTATGCTTAAAGCAACAGGATAAAAAAAGGAGAGGCTCGAATGGCACAGAATAAGTATTTGGAAATTTTGAAAGCTTCGACAAAACTGGGGCTAACCTCATTTGGCGGACCGACTGCCCATCTTGGTTATTTCAGGGATGAATACGTAGAAAAACGGAAATGGCTGGACGATAAAGCGTATGCGGATATCGTCGCATTATGCCAATTTCTACCGGGACCCGCCAGTTCGCAGGTGGGCATATCCGTGGGGATGCTGAGAGGCGGAATTCTTGGGGGGTTCATCTCATGGTTCGGCTTTACTATGCCGTCTGTGCTGATTCTTGCTTTGTTTGCAATGTTCATTTCAGGAGCCGCATTTGATACAGGCTGGATACAGGGATTAAAAATTGTAGCGGTTGCGGTTGTTGCTCACGCATTGCTCGGCATGGGCAAATCATTGGTTCCGGATCGTCAGCGAGTGGCTATAGCGGTTTTATCAGCAGCCGCCATTTTATTGGTGCCTACAGCCTGGGCACAAATTGGTGTCATCATTATTGCCGGGATAATCGGCTTTTTGATATACAAAAATGATCAAGCACCCGAGGCAGTGAAGCTGGTACTCAGTTTCGGTAAAAAGACGGGTATTGCAGCATGGACGATCTTCGCTGGATTGCTGATTGGATTGCCATTGCTGCGTCCAGTCATCGAGTCCGGTTACTATGCGATTTTTGACATCTTTTACCGTGTCGGATCGATTGTTTTCGGAGGCGGGCATGTTGTCCTGCCGATGCTTGAACGGGAAGTAGTCCCTGGGTTCATGGACGCAGATACGTTTATTGCGGGGTACGGTGCTGCCCAAGCGGTTCCGGGCCCTCTATTTACTCTTTCAGCTTATCTCGGTCAATTGATGGGAAGTGGATGGGGCGTCGTGGTAGCGGTTTTCGCGATGTTTCTTCCTTCATTTTTACTGGTTATCGGGACACTGCCGTTTTGGAGCATTATCCGGACGAAATCTGGAGTCCAGGCCGCATTGAAAGGTGTGAATGCGGCAGTTGTGGGGATCCTGCTTGCGGCACTTTATGATCCTGTATTCACTTCAGCGATCAATGGTCCGGCTGACTTTGCCGTTGCGGTAATTGCATTTGCCATGTTAGTCTATTTTAAACTCGCCCCTTGGATCGTTGTTTTGATAACGGCTATTTTAGGTGCGGCAATGTATGCATTCCTATAGATGAAAGGAAGATGACAATGGTGACCGCCAAACAATTGGATGAGCAGGATTTGCTGAAAAATTTCAAAGATGAATTTTATATGGAAGACGGACAGATCTATATGGACGGAAATTCACTCGGCTTGATGTCGAAACGGGCAGAATCAAAATTGCTGAGTTTGATGGACAGCTGGAAAAGTTTCGGGATCGATGGATGGACCGAAGGAGATAATCCGTGGTTTACACTGGCGGAGGATATGAGTTCCCGCATTGCTCCTTTTGTGGGTGCGAAAGCGAATGAAGTAATGGTGACAGGTTCCATCACCTCGAATATCCACCAGATGTTATCGACTCTTTTTCAACCGACAGCAGAAAGAGCGGTTATTCTTGTCGACGAACTGAATTTCCCATCTGATATTTATGCAGTGGAAAGCCATCTTCGTTTACGCGGCCTTGACCCCGAACAATACATGAGAAAGGTCAGAAGCCGAAACGGTTATACATTGGAACTGGAAGATATAATGGAACAACTTACAGAGGATGTTGCCATTGTGTTGCTGCCTTCTGTGCTTTACCGCAGCGGCCAATTATTGGCGATCAAGCAAATAACAGAAGCGGCACACGAAAAAGGGATTCTGGTTGGCTTCGATTTAGCGCACTCCATTGGAGCTTTGCCGCATAAGCTTCATGAAGATGATGTGGATTTTGCGGTCTGGTGCCATTATAAGTATATGAATTCAGGTCCTGGCGGAACAGGTGGACTTTATATTCACGAGCGGCACCATCATCTATTGCCTGGCAACGCAGGATGGTTCGGCTCAGACAAAACAAAGCAATTCGACATGGATCACCAATTCAGCAAAGCGGAAGGTGCAGGGGCCTATCAGATCGGTACGCCGAATATTTTCAGTATGGCGCCACTGCTTGGCAGCATTGAAATCTTTGAAGAAGCCGACATTGCCCGTGTACGTGATAAGTCTCTTCAACTGACTTCCTTGCTTCGTGACCGGCTTGCTGTGAATGTCCCGGAACTTGATGATGTAACACCGCGGCCGGATGATGAACGCGGTGGGCATATTGCGCTGTCGCATCCTGAAGCTGCCAGAATCTGCAAAGCGCTGAAAGATGAAGGCGTCGTGCCGGATTTTCGTGCTCCGAATATTATTCGACTGGCGCCTGTCGCGTTATATACGTCGTTTGAAGATGTTGAACGCACCGTAATGATCCTGAAAAAAATCATGGTTGAAGAACTCTATAAGAATTACAGCAATGAAAGAAATGTGGTGGCGTAATTGAAAGCAAAAGAGATTTTTGATATTTCCATGGAACTGAATACAGAAACCCCGGAATGGCCGGGAGACCATCCGTTCGAGTATTCGCTGTCAGTTACCAAAGAGCAGAGCGGTTCTGTGAATATCGGCCAATTCAAAACGAGCACACATATGGGCACTCATATCGATGCCCCGTTCCATTATGATGACAATGGTTTGACGATAGAGGAGATGCCGCTTGAGATATACTTAAGCACAGCACAGGTCATTGATGTGCAGGGATTGAAGGAGATCAGCAGCAACGATCTGCCCCAACCTGCTGAAGGGGTGACGACTGTTTTATTGAAATCGTGCAGCTGGGTAGACCGCACGAATTTTCCAGGATCTTGGCCAGTATTCGATGAATCGATTGCCGGTTGGATGAAGGAAAAAGGAATTCGTCTGCTTGGCGTTGACGTGCCATCTGTCGATCAGGAAACCAGTAAAGAGTTACCGATGCACCAGGCTATGAATATAAATGAAAGATATATTCTTGAAGGGATCGTGCTGGATAATATCGATGCAGGCGTCTATCAGTTAGCGGCATTGCCGTTGAAGATCAAAGGCGCTGAAGGAAGTCCGGTGCGAGCAGTTCTCTATAAATAAAAAATAAACCTTCACCTGATTATCGGGTGAAGGTTTTTACATATAGTCTGAACGGAAATAATTTTCCATATTTTTTATGTTCATGGCGATTTCATCACATATTTCCTGATACAGAGCCCATTGTTCTGTTTCATCCAATGACCGCAGTTCGGGATTGCGGATATCCCATCGCAGCAATTTTTGAGCGGGCAAATCTGCAGGTATATCATCTTGTTCCAACTCACCGTCATGCATCGCGATTATCAAATCCGCTCCGCTGACTTCATCGTGATTGTAGGATCTCGGTTCAACCTCTGGCAGATCGAGAATGATTTCCTTCATGATTTCCATTGGAGTCTCGCTGATTGAAGGCTGACTCCAAGCGGCGCTCCGAATTTCCCAATCAGGAAGTCCGAGGCGATTTGCCCATATCTCAGCCATCAGTCCACGGTGCTGGTGTGAAGACAGAAAGTAGACAGTTTGCTTAGACATGGCTGTTCTCCTTCTTCCTTTGTTTCGAGTTTTCTATACTTAGAAATGTTTACCCATTTCGATTTGAAGTAAACTAATATATTTGTGACAGAAATAGCACGAAAATATCATTTGGGTCAAAAATCTATAAAGCCCCATAATTAGGCGACCCAAGTGTTCGTCAACCATTATTTAACGACAAGAACCGAACAGGATGCTTCTTTCAATAACTTCTTGCTGACCGATCCTACGAAGAACTTCTGCATACCTGATTTTCCGCTGTTGCCCACAACCAGCAAATCGATTTTTTGTTCATCAATGAAGGCAGGGATCGTCTTAGAAGCGTTTCCTTCCAAAGCCAGAACATTTGCTTCTATGTTTTTCTCATCCAATTGCTGCTGAATCGAATTATGCATATGCTTGGAAAATTCGGATGGCCGCTCCATCGGGTCTCTTGGTACCCGGCTGCCGCCATTCTCACCAATTCCATAAGGCATGAACTGGGCATAGGTGCTGTCGACATTAGAGGATGTGACAGGTGCCGAAGCATCCCCCGCACTCATGAAACCGATGCCTTCCTCAGTTTCTTCATTGACATAGATGATCGATAATTGAAGGTCGGGAAAATCCTGTTTCAGTTCCAATGCTTTGTCAAAGGCCATTTTGCTGCCATCCGAACCATCGTATGCTACCGCCAATTTTTTATACATATGCTTTCACCCCGCTAAGTTTTACTCTTACTATGAAAGTACCCTCCTGGCTGACAATGAAAACATTCGTTTGCCAAGCCTTGACCGAAGCTTCCGAGGGCAAGGCTTTGCGACGAAGCCAGCGAAGCGATTCAGGAGCATGGGGTTGGAAAGCCCAGCTGTATTGCAGAATAACGCTTATTAAAAATCATTAATTCAACTTATATAGATAAAGAATATTCTCTTTTTTTAAAATAATGTTGACAATTCAAAAAAGGCAGTGGTAGGCTTGAACTATCAAATTTGAAGGAATGGAGGTTTTGACAATGAAAAAAGTATTTGTAAACACTGAGTCCAATTTCATATCTATGTCAGGCCATCCTGTTTTTTGTCTTTGAATTTATTTCGTAACTAGAAGTTTCAGGACAGGTCTGAGCACCTGTCCATTTTCCTGAGCGCATGCCGAGAAAAATTGGCATGCGCTTTTTTATGGTTCAGAGACGTTTTTAACCAGCATTTGCTGTTTAAATAATAGGCACTGGGGAACAGTTGCCAAATAAAAACAAAGGAGAATATGAAAATGGAAAAAATCCAACAAAGAAAAATTATGACGAAGGAAGCGCTTGAAGGAGACTAGCTGAAATCGGAAACGAAAGAAGGAATTGCAGATGTTTGATGTTTTATGGAAATTAAAATGGTTTTTTAAAGAAAATTGGATCCGCTATACAATTGCAGTCGGCTTATTGCTGATTGCCAATGTGCTGGAAATCATACCGCCGTGGCTGATCGGGGTCGCAATCGACTCGATTGCCCAGAATGAACTGACAGCAGAACTTTTATGGCAATACATTATCGTATTGGCGGTTGCAATGATACTTGCCTATCTGATCAACTTTGTCTGGCAATATCAATTGTTTGGCGGTGCTTATGTAATCGAGCGCCAGCTCCGTTCAAGTCTGATGGGGCATTTCCTGAAAATGACGCCGACGTTTTTTGAAAAGAACCGGACAGGCGATTTGATGGCGCGTTCCACAAATGATTTACGGGCTATATCAGAAACCGCTGGATTCGGGATACTGACCCTTGTCGATTCTACACTGTATATGGGGACCATCATCGTCGCAATGGGAATCCTGGTGTCGTGGGAACTGACTTTATTGGCATTGATCCCGCTGCCGATCCTGGCGATCGTCGTGCAGATTCTCGGGCGCAAAATCCATGAACGCTATACATTGGCGCAAGATGCGTTCGGTGATATGAATGACAGTGTTCTCGAGTCAGTCGGCGGGGTCCGGGTCGTGCGCGCTTACGTGCAGGAACGTGCTTCCGAGAGGCAGTTTGCTGAAATGACGGATGACGTCTATGAAAAGAATATGGCGGTCGAACGGATTGATGCGCTGTTTGCACCAGTAACAAAAGTGCTGACAGCAATCAGTTATATGATCGGCCTCGGCTACGGTGCATTTCTTGTGGCGGAAGGTGTCATGACTCTCGGTGACCTGGTGGCATTCAACGTTTATCTCGGTATGATTGTCTGGCCGATGTTCGCTATCGGCGAATTGATCAACATCCTGCAACGGGGCAATGCTTCATTGGACCGCGTAAATGAAACATTGGATTACGAGGAGGATGTTGTCGATCCGGCGAAACCGGCATATGCGGATAAACCGGAAAACATCGGTTTCCGTGATTTCAGTTTCACCTATCCGCAGTCAAGCTCCATCAATCTGCAAGGAATCAACTTGTCGATGAACAGCAGGCAGACGCTTGGAATCGTCGGCAAGACGGGAAGCGGCAAAACGACCTTTGTGAAACAATTGATGCGGGAATATCCGGCAGGTGAAGGTTCGATCCTGCTGAATGGAATCGAACTTCAGAATCTGACGAAAGATCAGCTGAGAGGCTGGATCGGATATGTACCACAGGATCATGTCCTGTTTTCAAGAACGATCCGGGCGAATATCCTGTTCGGTAAGTCTGATGCGACCGAAGAAGACATTGCGGAAGCGATTCGCCTTTCCCACTTCACGAAAGATCTTGAAATGCTGCCAAACGGCCTGGATACATTAGTGGGGGAAAAAGGGGTGGCATTATCAGGGGGCCAGAAACAGCGGATTTCAATCGCGAGAGCGCTAATCAAAAATCCTGAAATTTTAATACTTGATGATTCGCTGTCAGCTGTGGATGCGAAGACAGAAGCACGGATCATCGAAAATATCCAACAGGAACGTTCCGGAAAAACAACTATAATCACCACTCACCGCTTGTCGGCGGTGCAGCATGCTGATTGGATTGTTGTCCTGGATGACGGAGTCGTCATCGAAGAAGGAACGCATGAAGATTTGCTGAAGAAAAATGGATGGTATAACGAACAATTCCTCCGTCAGCAGATTGAGGAGGTGTAGGAATGACTACAGGAAAAAGATTATTAAAATATGCTTTGAATTTTAAAGGGATATTGATTGTCGGCCTTATATTTCTGTCCATTGCGGTTGCTGCTGACTTAGCGACACCGCTTATTGCCAAAGAAATAATAGACAATCACATTGCAACTTCCGGTGAAGCAATCGATTTTGAGCCGATTGCTTACCTATTGGCGTTATTCTTTGCACTCGGAATCGTCACTGCTGTATTCCGCTATCTGCAATATATCCTGTTGCAGAAAGGCGCCAATAAAATCATCCGGAAAATGCGTAATGATGTTTTTGAGCACGTGCAAAGATTGCCGATCCGTTACTTTGATAACCTGCCGGCGGGCAAAGTTGTCGCAAGGATAACGAACGATACGGAAGCCATCCGTGAATTATTTGTCACGGTGCTGTCGCAGTTTGCGACAAGCTTCATGTATATGGCTGGTATCTACGCAGCCTTGTTCTACCTTGACTGGCGCATGGCGCTGATCACCTTTGTCATCGTGCCGCTGTTATACGTGTGGATGCTGGTATACCGGAAATATGCGGCGAAATACAATCACGTGGTCCGTGAGAAGGTCAGTGACATGAATGCGATGATCAATGAGTCGATTCAAGGCATGACGATCATTCAGGCCTTCAGACGCGAGAAGCAGATGAAAGAGGAATTCGAGAGTATGAACAATGTGCATTTCAAATTTCAGCAGAAATTGCTGATTTTGGAAGCCGCCGCCTCACATAATATGGTCGGCGTTTTGCGTTCGATGGTTTTTATCGCCTTCATCTGGTATTTCGGTGGAGCGACAATGTCAGGCAACGAAGTTGTAACGGTGGGCGTACTTTATGCATTCGTCGATTACATCATCCGCCTTTTCAATCCGATCAGCGGAATCGTCAACCAGTTTGCGAAATTGGAACAGGCATTGGTGGCTGCTGAGCGGGTGTTCCGCCTGCTAGACCGCAGCGGGGAAAATGTCAGTGATGAGAAGATTGCAAGATACCGCGGCAATGTTCGTTTTGAGGATGTCTGGTTCGCTTACAAAGAAGAAGAGTACGTATTGAAGGATTTGACCTTTGAAGCGAAGCAGGGGGAAACAGTTGCGCTCGTCGGACACACCGGATCCGGTAAAAGTTCCATCATGAACCTGCTGTTCCGTTTTTACGATGTTTCCAAAGGCAGCATTACGATTGACGGCGTCAACATCAATGATATGTCAAGGCAGGCTGTCCGTGAACATATGGGAATCGTCTTGCAGGATCCATATTTGTTCTCTGGCACAATCGAGTCGAACATAACGCTCGGCGATAAGAAAATTACCCGCGAACGCGCCATTAAAGCATTGGAAGAAGTCGGCGGTGAACGGGTGCTGAAGCATTTGCCGAACGGCATTGATGAACCTGTTGTTGAAAAAGGGAGCACGCTGTCTTCCGGCCAGCGCCAATTGGTATCTTTCGCGCGCGCTTTAGCTTTTGACCCAGCCATTTTGATACTGGACGAAGCCACGTCGAACATTGATACCGAAACCGAAGAAATAATCCAGCATGCGATGGAAGTGCTGAAAAAAGGAAGAACCACTTTCATCATTGCGCACAGATTATCTACTATTAAGAATGCGGATCGCATCCTGGTGCTCGACCGCGGTGAAATTGCAGAGTCCGGTTCACACGATGAACTGATGAAACTCGGCGGCACTTATTACCAGATGTATCAGATCCAATCAGGAATGTCTTCTGCCCAGAAAATTGGGTAAGGGGACATTCCCTTTTTTTATTTTTGGATTTATTTATTTGAATTAATAATACATTCCAACCGATATTCCGCAAAACAGCTTCGAAGACATTAGCCGAAGCTTAGCGAGGCTAATGTCTTTGCGACGAAGCAGCGAAGCGATGCAGGAGCACTCGAAGCGTTTGCACTTCGTCGAAACGTCGTTGGATAGCCAACGCCGTTTCTGCTCCCCATGGCGTCTTCGCTGTTTTGCTTCATATCTCAGATTTTCTCTCAATCATAGCAACTTCCCCAGCGCCGGCGCGGCTCAGGAGCAGGCGAATGCCGACCGGAGCAATAAGACGAGTGGTCTTCTCGGCTTATTGCGGGAGGCAAGGTGTGCCATACGTAGATGGCACCTCCTTTGCGACGAGCTTGCGCAGGAGCATAATCTTGGCACTGTCCAAAGTGCCGAAGCGAATGGAAATTGTGTACTTTAATTCAACCATTCAAATTGCTATTACTGTTAACTTTGCAAGTCTTTACTTTATAATGAAGGAACGGATGAAAAAAAGCGCTGGAACCTTCCAGCGCTTTAATCGTATACATGAAAGAGCATGAGCTCATGGATCATCTTTTTGACGGCCTCTTCATCCTCAGGCTGTTTGTTTCTCCAAGTGATGGTCCCATCGGGATGGTATTCTCCTGTAATGCGTTCATTCTTATAAAAAAATGAGATGTTCCAGCCAGGCAATTGGTGATTCTCGAACATCGGTGTAAATTTAAAATGCTGCAGCATAAAGATCCCCCTTTGTCTCTTGCATTCATTATAAAGGCAGGAAACAGGATTGACAAAGATGAAAAAGAAATGAGTGACGAATTTGAATATCCTTCTTACATTGATTTTCATGGCATTCATCGGTGCGCTCATCGGTGGCGTCACCAACCATATTGCCATTAAGATGCTTTTTTGGCCATATGAAGCAAAATACATCGGCAATTTCCGTATCCCGTTCACGCCCGGTCTCATACCCAAAAGACGGGATGAACTTTCGACCCAGCTCGGACGCACTGTGGTGGAGCATCTCCTGACGCCGGAAACATTCAAAAAGCGTTTTTTCAATGAAGAAATGCGAATGAAGACAGAAAAATGGATTCAGCGGCAACTAGCCAAGCATGTATTTGAATCTCCGAAAACGTTTAAAAATTGGCTGGATGCAGCCGGTCAAAAAAATGTGGAGATGAAAATCGAGCGGAAAATCGACAGATTGGTGGAAAGGCAATACGATTCACTTCTTTCTTATATTGATGGCAAGACAATCCGTGAATTGATGCCGGAAGCCTGGAAAGACGAAGCCGAAGTGAAAATGATCCAGTCGGTGAAATACGGCATTGACAGAGGTTCCGATTACTTCGAATCGATTGAAGGAAGACGCGCCATCAAAACCCTGCTTGATGAATTTTTGGCTTCCCGTGGCAGAATCGGCAATATGCTGCATTCGATACTCGGCGAATCCCGTCCCTTAGTGGACCGGATCCAACCGGAAATCATAAAATTCCTTAATTCGCCGAAAACATTTGAATTACTGGTCTCCATCGCATACGCAGAGTGGGATAAATTGCAGGATCGCCGGGCCGATGCCTTGCTGAGTGAATTTGACTTTAATCCGGCCCTTGAAGCAGTGAAACAATATGTACGCGAAACCGCGAATGTGGAAGGACGCTTAAACACGACACTTGCACAGTCCTGGCCGGGAGGGTTAGAATGGACAAGTGAAAACTTTACTCCGCTTGTCACCGATTTCATTTTCGAGCAAGGGGAGCAAAAATTGGAAGAGACCATACACAAGATCAACATTGAAAGTATGGTGAAAGAGCAAGTGGATTCTCTGCCGCTGAGCCGTCTGGAAGAATTGGTTCTGGGGATTTCACGGAGAGAGTTCAAGATGATCACAGTGCTTGGCGCATTTATCGGGGGAGCTGTTGGTATTCTCCAGGGAGTGTTAGTCTCGGTACTGAATATATTGTAGAGGAGAATCATAATGGCAGTTAACATTTATGACGACATCAACAAATTGGAAAGCACTTTCCGTTCGACGGAGGAATTTCAGAAACTTGAAGCAGCTGTGGAAAGCGTGAAATCAGACGATGAGGCCAATGAATTATTCAAGAGCTTCCGCGATCTTCAGATTTCGTTGCAGCAGAAACAGCAGCAAGGCGAAGAAATCACTGAAGAAGAAATGATGGGTGCGCAAACTACAGCTCAGGCTGCACAGCAAAACGAGAAAATTCTTGCGATGCTTGAAGCTGAAATGGGCCTTAGCCAAATGATCGAGGAAGTTAACCGCGTATTGATCAAACCTGTACAATCTTTGTATGAAAGTATGTAATTAAAAATTCCCTCATCTAAAATAGAGGGATTTGGAAAAAGACACCGAATAAGTAAAGATGAATGACAATTCATTTTTATGAAAGGGTGTCTTTTTTCTATGTTTGAAACAATCCGATTGGAAAAACAAGGCCGCGTTGGCCATGTAGTATTGAACCGCCCGAATTCAATGAATGCGATGAACGGGCAGATGATGAAGGAGCTGGCGGACTGCTTTGAATCGCTCCAGAACGAACATACACTCCAGGTTGTAAAAATTTACGGGGAAGGCCGTGCATTTTCTGCCGGTGGCGATATCAAGGAGATGATGGATCCGGACAATCCGATGGATATCGAATTGGTCATGAAGGATGTCAGCAGGCTTGCGAAAGCGCTTTATACGCTTCCACAATTAACGATAGCCGTAGTCCATGGTGCTTCAGCAGGACTCGGGTTCTCGATGGCGCTGGCGTGCGATCATGTTATTGCTGAAGAGAACAGCAAATTGGCGATGAACTTCATCGGCATCGGACTCGTTCCGGATGGCGGTGGGCATTTCTTCATGAAAGAACGTGTCGGTGTGCCGAAAGCGAAGGAAATCATCTGGGCAGGTCAAACATTGAAAGCCCATGATGCGCTTGCTAAAGGCCTGATCGAAGAAGTGACGGCAGAAGGGCGCGCCATGGAGCACGCGGACAATTATGCTAACGAAGTTTTAAGTTCGCCTGTTCTTTCAAGACTTGCTTCGAAAAATATCCTTCATACGTTAAAACTGAAAGAACTTGAACAGGTGTTGGAAATGGAAGCATCCGCACAATCGGCGATGCGCAAAACGAAAGATCATATGGAAGGAATTCAGGCTTTTGTCCAAAAGCGCAAACCTGAATTCAAAGGTCAGTAAGTTAAAGAAAAGGTGTCCCGTCACAATGACGGGACACCTTTTGCATTCGTTTCAAGAATGGAATAACAATAGTTTGCCAGCCGGCGAAGCGAGGCGATGGGTCTGATCTTCAAGTTCTTTTTCCTTAAGGATCTCTCTGCCTTTTTCTTTAGCCAGGTCATCGTTTTCAGCTGTGAAAGTTTCTTCGGTTATCAATTTGCCGGTCTGTTCGAATGCGGTTAATTTATAAGTTCTCATTGTATATCAATCCTTTCTGAATCACTATTCAGTTTCAGTATAAAGGGTTTTAGGGGAAATGTCGTGCAATTATTTGAAACATTTCCGGACAATTGCCGTATAGATACTATACATATTAAAAGGAGGATTTAAAATGGCATTGTCTGTTGAACAAGCAACAAAAAAGTTCGGTGACTTCACTGCAGTCGACAATTTGTCATTAAGTGTCGAAGAAGGCCAGATGCATGGCTTTCTGGGGGCTAACGGCGCAGGCAAGACGACTACTTTCCGAATGATACTGGGATTATTGGATCCGACTCACGGCCAAGTCACCTGGAATGGTAAACCGATCACTTATGATTCAAGCCCTTTTATCGGTTATTTGCCGGAAGAAAGGGGACTCTATCCAAAAATGAAAGTGGAAGATCAATTGATCTATCTGGCACAGCTGCGCAAAATGTCAAAAGTGGATGCAAAAAAGGAGACAGCCGCTTGGCTTGAACGTTTTGAAGTTCCTCATTACGCGGGCAAAAAAGTGGAAGAGCTGTCAAAAGGCAATCAGCAAAAGATCCAATTGATCGCTTCATTGGTACATAAACCCTCGTTGATCATTTTGGATGAACCATTCTCCGGACTTGACCCTGTGAATGTCGGAATGCTGAAAAGCGCTATATTGGATGTTCAAAAACAAGGAGCAACCATTGTGTTTTCGAGTCACCGGATGGATCACGTCGAAGAATTGTGTGACGATATGAGCATTCTTGACCACGGAAAAGTCGTGGTCGGCGGGTCTATCAGAGAAGTGAAGCGGAATTTCGGCAAACACAATATACGCCTTAAAATGGATAAGGAATTAACAGCACTCAGCCAATTGCCTGGCGTTGAAAAATATACAGGCACCATCGATGGTGCAATCCTCCAGGTAACAGACGAATCCACCGCGGATCTGATACTCGCGGAAGCGATGAAGCTGGGGCAGCTGCGCCATTTCTCCATTGAAGAGCCTTCGCTAGAAGAGATCTTTATTGCAAAGGTGGGCAAAGCATATGCATAGTTTTTGGATCATTTTTAAACAGGCTTTTATGACAAAAGCACGGACTAAATCGTTCATCATAACGACCATTATCGTGGCAGCCGCTTTTTTCCTTCTGGCAAATCTGCCGGATATCATCGAATCCTTTGGGGGCGATGAAGATGGCCAGGTTCTGCACGTAATCGATGAAAGCAGTGAGCTGGTTCCCCAATTGCAGGCACAGTTCGAACAGACTGACAGTGATATCCAAGCGATGCCGACTGAAATGTCAGAAGAGGAATTGCGGCAAGGCATCACCGAAGGCACAATCGAATCGTACCTGGTAATTGAAGAAGGCGATACCTTAACAGCCCGTTACATCTCTGAATCGGCAAATGAAATCGGAGCGGGTTCTGATGTTGAAAACGCTGTCCAGGCGATTCAGACAGCCCAGACAGCCGAAAGACTTGGCCTAACCGGTGCTGAAGTGGGGGAACTGTTCATGCCGGCTCAATTTGAGAGGGAAGCGGTTTCCGACAGTTCGAAAACAGAAGAAGAGCTGAGCCAGGCCAGAGGGCTCGTCTATGTTTTGATCCTGCTCATTTATGTTGCAGTCATTTACTATCCGAATATGATCGCTATGGAAGTGGCGAACGAAAAATCTTCACGTGTGATGGAAATACTGATTTCCAGTGTGTCGCCGGTCAAGCATATGTTTGCGAAAATTGCCGGAATCGGAACTCTTGGAATTGTGCAGATGCTGATATTTGGAATCGCCGGCTATTTTGCTTTCCAAACTTCCGGTTCTGATATGGCGGAAGGATTTTTCAGCGTCATGGGATTCTCTGATATCAAGATTAGCACGTTCCTGTTTGCTGTCCTGTTTTTCCTGCTGGGCTATTTCCTTTATGCCGTTCTTGCAGCTTTGCTCGGCTCGCTTGTCAGCAGGACCGAAGATGTGCAGCAATTGATGCTGCCGATGATGTTCCTGATCATCATTTCATCATTCATCGCATTTTCAGGGATCGGCATGCCGGAAGCAAGTTATGTCACCATCTCCTCATTCATCCCATTCTTTGCGCCGCTTGTCATGTTCCTGCGCGTAGGTATGCTGGATATACCCCTTTGGGAACCGTTGCTGTCCATCGCCATCATGCTCCTGACCATCGGGGTGCTTGGCTGGTTCGGTGCCCGCGTTTATCGGGGAGGCGTATTGATGTATGGTTCCTCACAGTCCTTGAAGGATATAGGTAAAGCGATTCGTCTGGGCAATAAAAAATAAGGAATTGAAGCATGAAGCTGTTTGCGGATAGATTTCCGCAAACAGTTTTTTTTATAAGGTGGGCATGGTAAAATTAGAACAAATATTCGCTTTTGGAAAAGAGGGGAAAGTATGGCACAAGTCCGTTTTATACACACAGCAGATTTGCATTTGGGCAGTCCGTTCACCGGCGTCTCAGGTCTTGCTTCAGCGCAGCGGAAAAGATTGGCAGATAGTGTTTATGTGGCCTTTGATACGCTGATAGATTACACATTGAAAGAAAAGCCCGATTTCATGCTGATTGCCGGTGATATTTATGATGGAGAAGACCGGACGCTTCGCGCGCAATATAAATTCCAAAAAGGAATGGAACGATTAAACGAAGCGGGAATCCCTGTGGTCATCAGCCACGGCAACCATGATCATCTTGGGGGCGGTTGGAAGCGTTTTGATTTGCCCGCTAATGTGCATGTATTTAATGACGAAGTCAGCAGCCACAGTTTAACAATTTCCGGGAATAAGGTGACCGTCACGGGTTTCAGTTATGGGGAGCGTCATGTAAAAGAAGCGAGAATCCTTGAGTTTCCACAAGCTGATGAAACGTCTACCTATCATATCGGCATGCTGCACGGCAGTATGGACGGGGATTCCAGCCATGCGGTATATGCGCCATTCAGAAAAGAACAGCTGCTCAGCAAAAATTATGATTATTGGGCGCTCGGCCATATCCATCTTCGCCAAATTCTCCATTCGGATCCCTGCATCGTCTATCCGGGAAATATACAGGGAAGGCATCGGAAAGAAATCGGTCCAAAAGGATTCTATGATGTGTTTATGAGTAATGGAGAGACCAGCCTGCAGTTTATCCGGACATCCGCTGTCTGTTTCGAAACGCTCGAAGTGTCCTGTAAGGAAATGATGCACATGAATGAATTGATTGATGCCTGTACAGCAGTTGCTGAAAGATACATAAATGAGAATAATGCTGTTATGGCTGTACTTCACCTGAAAGATGTAGATGAATATGCAGGTGAACTTTTAGAAGGGATTCCGGAAGAAGCATTATTGGAGGCAATTCAGGAATCACTTGAATCCAGTACAGCTGATGCCTGGATCACTGGTATCGTTGTTGGTGAAGATTGGGGTGAAACCCGTGTTTCCGCTATCGGTGAGAAAATCTCCACAACAATGAGTGAATGGCAGCAAAGCGACTGGAAATGGGTGCTGAAAGATCTTTATCAGCATCCAAAAGCAAGCAGATACCTGGATCCCTTAACGGATGAACTGATAAAAGAAATTGCAAACGAAGCCATACCCAAAATCCATAAAGCCATGAGAGCGGGTGAATGAAGAAATGAAAATCGAGAAATTGATGATCTACGGATTCGGCAAGCACGAAAATCTTGCATTGGATGTCAATGAGGAGTTAGCTGTCTTCTATGGCAATAATGAAGCAGGCAAAACCACGATCCAACAATTCATCATTCAGATTCTTTTCGGATTTCCATCTCGCAACCAGGCGGAAAGCCGTTATGAACCAAAAGCGGGAGGGAAATATGGTGGGCAGCTCTATTTGAATGATTCACAGTATGGAAAAGTGATAGTTGAACGCGTAAAAGGCAAAGCGGCTGGAGATGTAACGATCTATTTCGAAGATGGTTCCCGGGGGGCAGAAACCGAATTGAAAAAGATTTTACGTGATTATGACCGGGCTTCATTCGATGCGATTTTTTCATTTTCCATCCATGAACTGCAGGGGCTGGATAAAATGACAGAAGAGCAATTGAGCCGTACACTGCTCGCGTCAGGTACAACAGGAGTCGATTCTATTACAAAGATGGAATCGGAACTTGAAAAGGATATGGGCGAGCTGTTCAAGAAAGGGGGCCGCAATCCCCGGATGAACCTATTGATCGAGCAGCTCCGGAACGATGAGCGGGAATTGAAGGAACACCGCGGGCAGGCGGATCTATACGGCCCTTTTGTGGAACTGATGGATGGGTTGGACAGCAGCCTGAAGGGACTGATGGAGCGAGAAAATTCCATTTCAGAATTGCTGTCCATTATCACCAAACGCCAGCAGGCGGCTCCGATAGCAGAACGTAAAAGACAGCTGGAAGAGCAGTTGGCGTCGTTGTCGATCGACTTTTTTCCAGCGGATGGCAGCAGACGCATGGACCGTTTGTCTGAAAGGATATCCGATGCCTCAGCAAAAATGAAGCAAGCTGAAAAAGAATTAGCAGCATTACCTGAAATTGAAACTGCTGGAACAAGCGGTGATGCACTGGCAGAAATGCTTGAAAAGGAATCGCAGTGGCTGAGATTTTTATCACAATATAGGAATATGGAAGAAGAAGCTGAAAAGTTGAATGATGAACTTGGCCGGCAGCTTGGCTTGGCCGGCATGGCTTTAAATGAGGCGCTGACATTCGACACTTCCTTGATAAATGAAGAAAAACTACGGAATTTAGCGGTGGAAGCGGATAGGGAAGAAGAAAACAGCCGATTCCGTGAACGGGATCTTCAAGAGGAAAAACAGAAATTGATTGAAGCTGAAAAAGAGATGTCTTATCTTGAAAGCATTGCTCCGACTCCGGAACAGGTGGAGACAGCGGCAAAATGGCCTGAAAATTCGCTTAAGCTGGCAGAAGCGAAAGCCATGAAAAGGCTTGGCGCGGAACCGGCGAATCAGCTCTTCCCCTTGATACTCGCTGCAATTGGCGCAGCCGGGGTTCTGGCCGGCTTTTTGAGCGATAATATCCTGGTTGCGATTATCGCTTTTGCGGCACTTGCAGCCGGAGTATGGCTGTTTATGAAAACCCGTCAAAAACCAGTTTCAATGGATGAGGATCTTGAAGAAGTCATTAAGCGTTTCAGTGGCAAAGAAGCCGAAATGGAATCGCTGCAGCATAGAATAGCGGAGCATGACCGAAAAGTTGAAGAAACTTTGCGTATAATCTCAAAGGCTGATCAGAAAATCGAGGAACTTACCACAAACATGGATGTACAGCCTGCTAAAAAGGAATTCACTGCTTTTATCGAAAATATCGGAATTACATCTTCTGCGAGTTCTTCTATTGTCATCGAGCTCTTTCAAACAGTCAGGAAAGTGCAAGAGCTTCACAGTAAGCTGCAAAGAATTGAAGAGTTTTTAAAGAAGGCAGAAATCGAGAAGGCGGATTGGATAAGAGCAGCAGCTGCCGCAACAGGCAAAAACGTTCAACCAGGAGAGATGTATACTGTTCTCCGGGCAGAGTCAAAAAAATTCAATGAAGTGAATGACAGAAACCAGAGGCACAGTGAAAAAAGGGAAGCTTTGAAAGAAGACGTTGAGAGGCAAGCAGGTTATTTGCAGGAGCTTGAGAAGGAAAGAGACGAGCTTCTTAAGGAGAGTGGAGCCGCAAATATGGAACAGTTTCATCAGTTTCATCTTGAGTGGCTGCATAAGAAAGAGCTGGAGCAGGAATTTGGACTCGTCAGCAGCCAATGGCGGGCGATTGGAGCGGCCGAACCTGAGGAAGGTGAGACAGGTAATTCATTAAAAGAACACATGAATGAACTGGAACGGGAGCTTACTGAAATAAGAAAGGAACGCAATCAGATTCTGAATGAAAGAGCTGAGCTTCAGCAAAAAGTGAACCACTTGCTGACGGATCAGGATTATGAATTGAAATTGCAGAAATATGAAGAGAAAAAAGCGGAATTCAACAAGCTTGCTTTTCGGTGGTCAGTGGACAAAGCGATTACTGAGGCTATTCGCAGTACAATGGCTGAGCTGAAAGAAAAATCGCTGCCAGCCGTTCTTTCCAAAGCCTGTGAGTATTTTGGGCGTTTGACCGGAAATTCCTATATAGCGATGGAAATTCATCCGGATGGACATTTTGAAGCAGTCAGAAAAGACAATATTCGTTTTCGCATAGCGGAATTGAGTCAGGCTACGAAAGAACAGGCATATCTGGCGTTGCGCCTAAGTCTGGCTGTGTCCATGCAGAAGAGCCACCCTTTCCCGATTATCATGGATGATCCATTTGTCCATTTTGATCGCCTGCGGCTTCAGCAAGTGATAAACTTGATAAAAGAGCTGCAGACGGATCATCAGTTCATTTATTTTACTTGCCACGAAGATATGTGCCAGGCTTGGCCTGAAGCGCAGGTAGTCGATGTGGCCAACACTGGAAGGAGTGTGTATTTATGAAAAAAGGCATTACCCAGCGGGCTGTTGGCGAAACAATAGATGAATTCCTTTTGATCAAGCAATCGGTAAAAGGGGTGACCACAACGGGCAATCCTTTCATGTCACTGGTTTTACAGGATAAAAGCGGGGATATCGAAGCAAAATTATGGGATACCAAAGATGAACACGAAAAACTTTTTGCCGCTGAAACGATTGTGCGGGTAGGGGGAGAAATCCATAACTATCGTGGAAAGAATCAGTTGCGGATAAAGAGTATCCGACCGGCAAAACCGGAAGAAAACCAATCGATTGGCGATTTACTGCCGGCTTCCGAAAAAAGCACAGAACAGCTTTTTGAAGAAATCATGCAATACCTGTTCGAAATGGAAAACCCACAGATTCAGCGGATTACACGCCATATCCTGAAAAAACACCAGCAAAGTGTATTGACTTTTCCGGCAGCAACACGCAATCACCATGATTATGTGTCAGGCTTGGCGGATCATGTGGTTTCGATGCTGCGTTTAGGAAAAGCGTTGCTCGGCATCTATCCGACCTTAAATAAGGATCTGCTTTATGCAGGGATCATCCTGCATGATATCGGCAAAGTATTCGAATTATCCGGACCTATTGCTACAACTTATACGGTGGAAGGCAATCTATTGGGCCATATCTCAATCATGGTGACGGAGATTTCAAAAACTGCCGAAGAGCTGGAAATTGAAGGGGAAGAAGTAATGCTTCTCCAGCACATGGTTCTGTCCCACCACGGCAAAGAAGAGTGGGGAAGTCCGAAACGTCCGATGATCAAAGAAGCGGAGATGCTTCATTATATCGACAATATCGACGCGAAAATGATGATGCTGGACCGGGCACTCGAAAAAACAAAACCCGGCGAATTCTCCGAAAGGCTTTTCCCATTGGAAAACCGCTCATTCTACAAACCGAAAATATAATACAAGGAAAATCAGCAAGAATAAACCCCCATTTCAATTTGAAATGGGGGTTTTCTGTATAAAACTTATTCTTCAGCAGGTGCTCCTGCATTCATGATTTCGTCCAATGCGCCTTCAAGTTCTTCGTCCTTGATTTCTACATTAGCTTGTTCCATCAATTCTGCAATTTTCGGAAGCAATGCGGCTTGATCGGCTTTTTGCATAGCGATCTCGCTGCGGATGTCCTCTTCCTGTCCTTCAAGTGGTTCAGCGCCTTCTACTTCGCGTTTGTCAGTGATTTGAATGATATGGTATCCGAATTGGGATTGTACAGGTTCACTGATTTCATCAACTTCCAACGAATAGGCAGCTTCTTCAAATTCCGGCACCATAGCGCCGACTCCAAACCACCCTAAATCTCCGCCTTCTGCTGCTGAGCCATCAGTCGAATACTCCTGTGCCAATTCAGCAAAGTTCGCGCCGCCGTCAAGTTCCTCTTTGACTGTAGCAGCAGTCTCTTCATCAGCAACTAAAATATGGCGTCCGTTCAGTTCCATTGTCTGACGCTCGTATTGTGCCTGAATCTCTTCGTCAGTCACTTCAACACCGTCAGTCAGAGCTTTTTCCTGTAAGAGATTCAAACGGATCACTTTTTCATAGCTTTCCTCAGTTTGATTGTTCTGCTCTAGGAAGGCTTTATAGTTTTCGCCGTATTCTTCTTTCGAACTTTCGATTTCAGCCTGAACTTCTTCGTCAGTTACTTCATATTCTTCGGACAGGACTTTTTCAATCATCAAAATTTGGATCGCCTGCTCACCGATTGAAGTTTTCATTTCCTGATATAGTTCCTCTTTAGTGACATCTCCGACTTCTGATGTCACTAGGACTTTGCTGTCAGCATTGTCGTCGCTGCAGGCTGCCAGGGCCAATACCGAAGCCGCTAAAGATAAAGTTAATACTGTTTTTTTCATAAATTCCGCTCCTATCATACATTCTTGTTGCCGTAGTTACTATACCATAAACGTTTAAAAATTAAAAAAGTTTCTTTAACCGGATAATCCGTATTTATTTTTGGATAAAAAAAATCTACCTGCCAAAGGGCAAATAGACTTAAGGAGTAAATTCTACACCTACATAAAGCGAGACCAATAAAATTGTAATCAATATATTAATCGTACGGAATATTTTCTCGTGATTTTCTTCTGGAATTTCCCGTGATGTCACCAATGCCAAAGTCATTCTATTGATTTGGAACAGGTAAAACACTGAGAACATAACTATAAACGCGATAATCATGGATTTCCTCCCCTCTGCCTTAGATTCAAGTATAACAAATTCGGAAAGAAAATACAGGATTAACCGATTGCCTGTGGAACCAGGATCTCAAAGCCAGTCTCAGTTTCTTCAATCAATGCATGCTTTGGTGTACGGAGCAAGTGACGGATATAGATAAGGTCTGTCAGGCAAAGGCTGCAATGATAAGCAAGCAGAATCGCGAAATAATGGATATAGGCAGGGAAGAGGGCACTAAGCAAAATGATCACTGTGTTCAAAAGAACAAACGGTGTCAGCAGTGCCAACAGGAATCTTGTTTTTGCCACCGGCTCTTTTACATGCAATGATATTCCGGGTAACAAGACCATTTGTTTACGTAAAATGATTTTCAAACATTTTCGGCTGCCGATCAGCGGCACAAAGTGCAGCATTTTATGAAGCGGATAAATTGCTAATATCGCCAGGAAGAAAAAGAAAAAATAACGATCGGATAAAGGTGTGGTATAAAAGAAATTTAATAGGACATAAAACGTCGTGAATACACCCATCCCAGCCAACACTGCAAATGTGAAAAGGCGGTTAAAGCCATATTCTTTTTTAACATTTATCGTTTTCCAGCAGTGCATAAAATGTATCCCCCGCAATTAGGTATTCTCAGATGAGTCGATACATACAATACAACGATTTTTCGATAAATGCAAGCCTATTTAAAAACTCTGTCCTGACAGCGTTTTCATTATTTTTCGGCAGCTTCGACAATATGGTTTTCTTCATTGAACTTGCTTTCGATATTTTTGAATGAGGCCTCGAAAATTTCCATGAAATCATCGCCATAAATGGTTCTGATAACAGCCATAACCTCTAAAAACTCTGGGAATTTTCCATAAAGCTCCCGCAGCTTCAAAGATCCATCAATCACAGAATGAGGTGTGTCGTGATAGCGTTCAATCATTTCCTGCATCAAATCTTCACCTTGGCTGGTCAATTCGATATACGTATTCCGTTTATCGGTATCACGCTTTGAGAAAGCCAGAAGTTCCCGTTCTTCAAGTTTTTTGGAAAAGTTGAAGGCGGTTGATACATGCATGACGCCGAATTTTGCCACGTCTGAAATCGAGGCACCTTTCAAATGATACGCTATCCACAGAATATGATGCTCATTAATATTCAGGTCATACGGTTTAATCCATAATTGCCAATCTTTTTCAACTGCTTTCCATAACGCTTTGGATAATTGTCCGATACGCTGGCTGAACATCATCGCTTCTTTCATCGTATAATCGCGTTCGACCACAAAAGCACCTTCTTCCCATATTTTGAGATTTTCTTCATTATAGCAATAAAGTAAAGTGAATAAAAGTCCGAATAGTAAAAAAACTTATTAAAAAAACTGCCAAATGGCAGTTTTTTTGTTCCTATTCAGCTGAAAAATGGGTTATTGTGAAACTTTTTTATCATCTTCTGTTTCGATTTCATTAAATTCTTCGTTTTTAACGTACTTTTTGTCATCATCTTTATCTTCTTTTTTATCTTTGCTGATGGATTTCTGCAATTCTTCGATTGCATTTTGGATAGCCATTATTTCCAACTGAAGATGTTCTTTAGCTGGAGCTGTGCCTTCCTGCCATTCAGCCATTGATTGTTTCAATCCATCCATTGCAGGTGGAATCTGGGTTTTCGCTTCGATTTTCAGGTGATTGACCGATTCCTTCAATTGGTTTACCTGTTCTTTGACATCTGCCAACTTTTCTTTCCAGTCTGAAGAAGCGGTTTTGACAGAAGTCCGAAGATCTTCACCCGATTGAGGTGTTGAAAATAATGTTGCTGCCGCCCCTGCGGCCAGCCCTGTCGCAAGTCCTATAAAAAAGTTCGATGCTTTCATAAATGATGCGCCCCTTTCGTCCTATAAAGGTCTTTTCCTCTATTTAACTTAATTAAAACATAAAACTGAATTGCTGTTCAAAGAAAAAAAGCTTTCCGGCAAATAATATGCCGGAAAGCTAATACTATACTGTCTGAGAGACAGCTGTTTCAAATTTGGATCTTTTCACCAAAGTGATGACAATCGGATAAATCAGGCCGAATGCGATTCCGTTGAATACCATTGCAGGCAATACGACTGTTGTAAATAAAAGAGCGAATGGAATTTCTGCACCGATCAAGAAAATTGCGGCTGACAGAAAAATGGAGCCGGAAAGTATTGTTCCGCCTGCTACTAAGGCAACAGCGGCCGGCAATTTAGTTGCAGCTCTCTTCAATAGGAAAACAAATGCCAAAAAGACAAATGCTGTAATGAATTTATCGATGATATTAGGGAAAAATCCTCCAGGGAATGTTGAAAACAGTCCTGAAATCACGCCTGTTGTTACTGCCAGTAAAAATGTCGATTTTAAATTAGGGAATAAAAGGATACCGACAAACATCATAGTCAGCATAAAGTCCGGTTTCATTCCACCGTTGATTCCTGGGATGACCACATATAATGCCGCCCCGACGCTGACCAACAGCGCCATTAGTACAAGATTCTTCGTATTCATTTCTCATCTCTCCTCAGCTCATGGCTATTTTAGCTCCTCCCGGCGTGTCCTCGTGACCGCAGGCGAAAAACTTATTACTGATTCTATACTCTCTGTTGCATTAAATCAAGCATCAGCGGCTAATTTATTTTTGACTTCTTCAGCCAGTTCCTGGATCCGTTCTGCTGTGAATTCTTTTTCCTTGGTTATCCATTTGGCGCCGAACCCATCCGACTCGCCGTAGCGGGGGATGAAGTGGAGGTGGAAATGGAAAACGCTTTGTCCGGCTTTAGCTCCGTTATTGTTGAGGAGGTTCATGCCTTCTGGATTGAAAGTCTCTTTGATGGCAGCTGCTATTTTAGGTGCCACTGAGAAAAGGCTGCCTGCTTCTTCGGGTGTAAGATCATAAACTGATTCGCGATGTGTTTTCGGGATGAGAAGGGTATGTCCCTTTGATAAAGGCATGATGTCCATAAAGGCGAAGACGTTTTCATCTTCATAAATTTTTACACTTGGAATGTCACCTGAAATGATTTTGCAGAAAATGCAATTCGTCATATACAACATCCTTTCCATTTTCTTCAGTCTACCATAATTCATTTTAAGAAAAAGAAATTGTCCGCAGATTTTGATACAATGGCTATAAAAGTTGAATAAAAGATTTAGTCTATATATACCGCTTCGGCGCTTTGGACAATGCAAAGATTATGCTCCTGCGCACTGCTCGTCGCAAAGGTTGCACCATCTTCGTATGGCGAACCTTGCCTCCCGCAATAAGCCGCGCCTTTGCTGAGAAACATCTCTAAAGATATGGAGCAAAACAGCGGAGACTCCCAGGGGAGTAGAAACGGAGTTGGCTTTCCAACTCCGTTTCGAGCGAAGTGCTGAGATCCACTCGGGCGAAGTGCAACGAGCACGAGTTAGCTCAGTGCAAGCCCCCAGGAAAGCGAAGCTTTTTTGCGGAATATCGACTACAAAGAATTATTAGTTCAACTTATTATAGTAAGAAAGAGGTGTTTGGATTGGCAGTTTTGGAAGTTGAATCATTAACAGGGGGCTATACCCGAAAACCGGTGTTGAAGGACGTCAGTTTTTCAATCGGGAAAGGTGAGCTTGTCGGCCTGATCGGTTTGAATGGCGCCGGTAAAAGTACCACCATCAAGCATATAATCGGAATCATGCAAGCGAAATCAGGTGAAATCCGTCTGAACGGAAAGAGTTTTCAGGAAGATATGGATGCGTACCGTTCTTCATTCTCCTATATACCGGAGACACCTGTTTTATATGAAGAATTGACTTTGCGTGAACATCTGGAATTGACAGCAATGGCTTATGGCCTTGACCGGGATGTATTCGAAAAACGTTCTGCAGAATTATTGAAGGAATTCAGAATGGAAAAAAGGCTGAAATGGTTTCCTTCCCATTTTTCGAAAGGGATGCGCCAAAAAGTGATGATCATGAGCGCTTTTTTGGTCAACCCGGCGCTTTATATCATTGATGAACCATTTGTCGGACTGGATCCGCTGGGCATAAAATCGTTGCTTGATCAAATGGAAACGCAAAAGAAAAAAGGGGCATCGGTTTTGATGTCGACCCATATTCTTGCGACTGCCGAGAAATATTGCGACCGCATCATTCTGCTGCATAATGGAAAAGTGCGGGCGATCGGAACGATGGCTGACCTGAGAAAAGAATTTGGAATGCCCGAAGCCACACTGGATGATCTCTATATCGCGATGACCGAGGATGATAATAATGAAGAACCTGCATGATGTGTGGTCCAAGCGTCTCGGCAGCTATACAGTAGAGGTGCAGAATTATTTTAAATATATTTTCACCGGACATATCGCAGTAGTGCTGCTTTTTGCAATCGGTGCAGCTGGTTACGCCTACAGCGACTGGGTGCAGAACGTTCCGGAAAATTTCCCGGGTGCTTTGCTGCTGGCGGTCATTTTTGGTGTTCTGCTTGCTTACAGTCCGCCATCCACTTTGCTGAAAGAAGCTGATATGGTTTATTTTCTTCCGCTCGAGAGCAAATTGGATGAATTCCTTAAGCCAGCCATAAAATGGTCCTTCTTGTCCCAGCTATATTTGCCGGTGATTGCCTTTATAGTGTCTTTGCCGATGGTCAACGCATTATACGGATTGGAGACATCTTATCTAATCGGATTTCCTATATTATTGCTGATCATCAAATGGTGGAATGTCCAGACCGAATTCTCCTTCAGAAAGGCGTTCGCAGGTCAGAAATCCTGGCTGGACCGCTTGTGCCGGTTTGTATTGGCATTTGCCTTTACATATTTTTACGTCGATAATCTGGTTTTGGTCGCTGCCTTGCTGTTGTTTGCCATGATCCTATATGGCAAATGGGTTCAGAACCGGGCGGCAGGGCTGCCATTTCCGTATGAGCATTTTGTCCGGTTGGAAGAAAATCGGATGCTGCGTTTCTATCAGTTCGCGAATTATTTTACGGATGTACCGCAGATAAAAGGGAAGATCAAACAGCGCAGCTGGCTGAATTGGATCTATAGATTTATCGGAAAGAATCCGGAAGATGCCCATTATTATCTTGTGTGGCGCACATTTATCCGTTCCGATGAATTGTTTTATCTCTGGGTGCGGCTGACATTATTGACAATAGCTGGTGTATTGCTTATACCATTCACTATAGCCATGGCCATTTTTGCCGGTGCATTGGCATTCGCGACAACTATTCAGCTATGGCAGGGGTTGAATCATACCCAGCATTTCCGGATGGATAATCTTTTCCCGTTATCTCGATTCACCCGGGAACGCGCAGTCAGGAAATTAGTGGTTATTCTGCAGTTGCTTCAGGCTTTACTGGCTGCTTTGGCTCTTATTATTGCGGGCCAATTTGTTACAGCCGGCATTGTGTTCTTGGTGGTTATTGCGATTTCATTAATCACATTGACTTTTGCGTCGAATAAAAAGAAAGCTTAGAAAGAGAGAAAATCCCGTTTCCATCTTTATAGATGGAAACGGGATTTTTTTATTTATGGGCATGAATTGCGGCACTGCCCAGTGTCTTAGCCGCAAGGAGCATCGCTTTTTCTTTGAAGTCAAATTTAGGATGGTGATGAGGATAGACCTCGCCTTCTGGCATAGCACCAGTAAGGAAAAAGGTGCCCGGAACCTTTTCGAGATAATAGGCGAAATCTTCACCGATCATCAATGGAGGCGTGTTATACAATTTCTCGACGCCTGGAACCTGCTCAGCGACTTCTTTTAAATACATCGTTTCCTTTTCGTGATTCACGAGAGGTGAGTAGCCTCGGTTGTAAGTGAACTCATAGGTGCAGCCTGCGGCCAGGCAACTACCTTGTATGATTCGTTCCATCTCCGCTTCCATCAGATCTCTGGTCTGTTCATTGAAAGTGCGAATCGTTCCTTTGAGAACAGCTTGGTCAGCGATGATATTGAAGGGATTTTCTGCTACAAACGATCCAACCGACAGAACAGCTGATTCCAGAGGGTCGACACGACGGGATACTAATTGCTGAAGGTTCATAACGATTTGGGAGCCGAGAACGATAGCGTCTCTTGTATTATGCGGCATGGCGCCGTGTCCGCCGCGTCCTTGGATTTTTAAAGTGAAACTGTCGGCAGCAGCTATGATTGGTCCGACGCGATAATCAATCTGCCCGTAAGGCGTCATAGACCATAGATGGGTGCCGAAGATCTGGTCAACGCCATCAAGCGCTCCATCTTTGATCATTGCCATCGCCCCGCCGGGAACCAGTTCTTCGGCATGCTGGTGAATGAGGACGTAAGTTCCTTCAAGTTCGTTGCGCAAACTGTGGAGAATTTTACCCAATACAAGAAGGGTGGCGGTGTGGCCGTCGTGCCCGCAGGCATGCATGACATCCGGTGTCTGGGATTTATAAGGCACATCTTTTTGGTCTTGTATGGGCAAGGCATCGAAATCCGCCCGAAGCGCAATTGTTTTTCCCGGTTTCGCCCCTCGCACCGTAGCAACGACGCCATTGCCTCCGACATTATGACGAACGTCGACTCCCAATTGTTCATAATAATGCCGGATATAATGAGCGGTTTTTGTTTCATTGAAGGAAACCTCCGGATGCATATGCAAATGGCGGCGGATGTCCACCATTTCCGGATAAGCGGTATCCAGCTCAGCGTATAGTCTTTCAATCACCAATAAAATCCCTCCTCTGAAATTATGTATTATTCAGTAAATAATAACATAAAAAAAGGCTACAAAAAAAGAGGGCGAATTTCGCCCTCTTTCGCTGGCTGGATATCAGCATCCAAATCTTCCGGTCTTCACTTAATAAGTGAAGTTCATATAGGAAGCGACAAAGTAAACAATGACAATAATGAGAGAAGGCAGTGCGTAAGTCATGACGGTTGCGCTGTTTCTTCTGATCAATGAATACAATGCCAGGAATGACATGATCAATACGCCGGTCGCGATGATCATAGTTGCTCCTGGTGTAGCAGCAGCTATCAGGTTGCCGTCCCGGTAAACAGGGTCTGACAAAGCAAGGATGATCATGTTGAATATATTGGATCCCAGAATTGCACCAACAGCCATATTGACATTATTAAGGCGCAATGCAATGAATACAGAAATTGCTTCCGGCAGTGAAGTGGCAGCGGCTATGAGGAAACTGCCGATAAAGCTGGAGCCGATTCCTGTAATAATTGCGATCTGATCACCTGTTATCGATAAAGCTGTACCCGCACCCAGGATGACAATTGCCGCGATGATAAAACGGACAATCGCTCCTTTCGGGGAAAGGCCGGCACTTGGGTTGTTCGGTTCTTCTTCTTCCTCTGCTGCCTCTTCTGCCACAGGGTCAAGCGACGGCAATTTATTGATGGCAAACATACCGACGATATAGGTGACAGCTATGATCAAAGCGTCCAGGCCGACACCGAAAATTTGGGTTTCAATCCGGAGCCACAGCGCCATCATGACCAAAATGGTCAACAGGATACCAAGCAGGGAAGTATAGATATTGTTCCGTGATGCCCGGTCCAGGATACGGCGCCTTCTCAATAGGAAGTCGAACGCAGCGAGTATGAATAAGTTGAAAAGGTTTGAGCCGATCATATTTCCGACGGCAATATCAGCATTGCCGATGGCAGCTGCAGAGAAACTGGTTGAAACTTCAGGGAGGGAAGTGGCACCCGCCAATAGCAGGGTACCTACCATCATGCCGCCCATCGCAGTTTTTTCACTGATGACATCGGCGTACTCCGACATTTTGATCGAAGCATAGACTGTGATGATGCCAGCGATGATGAAATAAACAAAAACCAATTAAATTTCCTCCTGTTCTGGTATGTATTTGCCCCGCGTTACGCGGAGCCGATCAATCACTCGTCTTCAGGTTTCGCGGAATAAGTGGTGACATAGGAAGATCCCGCAAAAATATTGGCCGGTTTTGAAGCCGGAGCTTCTTCCGATTTTGAATGCGCTTTTGAAAATGCCTGTGATTCTTTCCATTTTTCAAAGAAAGCGGGAGATTCCCATTCGGTCAATACCACATATGTGTCAGAATCGAGGGGACGCAAAACGCGGAAAGCGACATAACCGGGTTCATTTTCAATTGCGCCGGCACGATTTTTAAAGCGGTGTTCAAAAATCGGACGACCTTCATCGGTCACCGGAATATTATTGAAAACAAAAAAGCCTTTCTCTTTGAATTCACCAGTGCCGTCCACTACTTCATATCTGCGTGGTGTTTGAAAAATACTTTTGCCTTCCGTTTCATGCAGGATCAAGGTAGTGTTTTCACCCTGCATCACCACCATCGTTTCTTCAGGGTGCTTTTCACGCATTTTTCTCATATATTCGTATGTGCCTGTTGTCATGAATAAATTCATCAATATCCCTCCTAAGTATATATTCAGTATAACTTTCCCTGAAAAAAAATACAGCAAACCCCCTTTGTCGATCTGGTGAAGTCATAAGCGTCTAATTTATGACATTTGCCCACAGAATCTATACAATAGAAAACAGAAAGTCTATAGTATATACGGATATAAGAACGATATGCAGTGGACGATATATTTTGAAGGGATGTTTTTTGCAATGGATTTTAACGATACTTACCTGAAGGCGGCCAGAGGAGAGAAAACGGATCACGTGCCAGTCTGGTTTATGAGGCAGGCAGGCCGTTCACAGCCGGAATACCGCAAGATCAAAGAAAAATATTCATTGGAAGAGATTACACACCAGCCTGAGCTGTGTGCATATGTCACAAAATTGCCCGTCGACCAATACAATGTCGATGCAGCGATTCTTTACAAAGACATCGTGACACCGCTTCCTGCAATTGGTGTTGATGTAAAAATCAAGGCTGGAATTGGTCCAGTGATCGACAATCCGATCCGTACAATGGAAGATATCAGCCGTCTTGGCCAGATCAATCCTGAACAGGATGTTGATTATGTATTAAAAACGATCAAATTATTGACTGAAGAACAATTGAATGTGCCGCTCATCGGTTTTTCAGGCGCACCGTTCACACTTGCCAGCTATATGATCGAAGGCGGACCATCAAAAAGCTATAATAAAACAAAAGCGATGATGGTGTCGCAGCCGCAAATGTGGTTCGCGTTGATGGAAAAACTGGCAGATACCATTATTCCTTATGTAAAAGCACAGGTAAAAGCGGGAGCAAAAGCGATCCAGATATTTGATTCGTGGGTGGGAGCTCTGAATGTGGAAGATTACCGTATTTTCATCAAACCGGTGATGGACCGTATCTTCAACGAATTGCGGACAGAGGGCGTGCCATTGACGATATTCGGCGTCGGCGCAAGCCATCTGGCGAAAGAATGGCATGAATTGCCGGTTGATGTGGTCGGACTCGATTGGCGTTTGCCGATTGCAGATGCCCGTTCAATGGGATTGACGAAATCCCTGATGGGGAATTTCGATCCTTCTTATCTGCTGGCTGATTGGCCTGTGATTGAGGAGCGCACGAAAAAGATCCTTGATATGGGGATGCAGGATGATGGCTATATCTTCAATCTTGGCCATGGCGTCTTCCCTGAAGTTAATCCGGACACATTAAAACGCCTGACAGCATTCGTACATGAATACAGCGCGGCCTATAAAGCTAAATAATTTGAACTAAATTAACTATAATAACCGATATTGCGCTAAACAGCTTCGCTTTCCTGGGGGCTTGCACTGAGCTAACTCGTGCTCGTTACTCTTCGCCCGAGTGGATCTCAGCACTTCGCTCGAAACACAGTTGGAAAGCCAACTGTGTTTCTGCTCCCCTGGGAGTCTTCGCTGTTTTGCTTCATATCTTTAGAGATTTCTCTAGCGCAACCTTTGCGACGAGCAGTGCGCGGGAGCATAATCTTTGCGCTGTCCAAAGCGCCGAAGCGGTTTATAAATGCTAGTTATTTAATTCAACTTTTATAAAAACTAATCGACTATAAAATTTCAGAGGTGACTGATGATGAAAAAGACAATGGGGTTATTGATAATGGCGTATGGTACGCCTTACAAAGAAGAAGACATTGAAAGGTATTATACCCACATCCGCCGCGGCCGCAAGCCGAGCGAAGAGAGCCTGGAAGATTTGCGCAGCCGCTACCAGGCAATCGGTGGACTTTCACCATTGGCGAAAATTACAGAAGACCAGGCCAATGGATTGTGCGACCGCTTGAATGAAATTCAGGATGAAATCGAATTTAAAATGTACCTGGGATTAAAACACATCGAGCCTTTCGTTGAAGACGGCGTCGAAGCGATGAGAAAAGACGGCATAACAGAAGCTGTATCCATCGTACTGGCACCACACTTCTCGACTTTCTCAGTTAAATCCTATAATGGACGCGCAGCTGAAGCGGCTGAAGCAGCGGGCATCAGCCTGACTTCAGTTGAGAGCTGGTATACAGAACCGAAATTCATTCAATACTGGAGCGAAAAAGTCAGCGCGGCATTTGCTGAAATGTCAGAAGAAGAACGGGCGAAATCATGCCTGATCGTTTCAGCGCATTCATTGCCTGAAAAGATTATTGCAAACGGCGACCCGTATCCGGATCAATTAAAAGAGACAGCTGATATGATCGCGCAGGCTGCCGGCGTTGAAAATTATGAAGTCGGCTGGCAAAGTGCCGGGCAAACGCCTGAACCGTGGATTGGGCCTGATGTTCAGGATCTGCCCCGTGAGTTGCATGATGTGAAAGGCTATAACTCGTTTGTTTATACACCAGTAGGATTTGTAGCGGATCACCTGGAAGTGCTTTTTGATAATGATTATGAATGTAAAGTTGTCTGTGACGAAATCGGTGCAGCATACCGCCGTCCGGAAATGCCGAACGTTCAGCCATTGTTCATCGATGGACTTGCTGATGTCGTCATGAAGAAATTGGCTGAAAAATAATCGGTGCATTTTTTAGGCTGATTAAATTGGAGTGAGCTGGGGGATTCCGGCAAACTTTCAATGAATGAAACCTTGGAGGATTAAACAAATGAAAAAATTTAGTTGGATGGCCATCCCAGCTGCTGTATTGGTGTTGGCTGCCTGTGGTCAAGAAGATGAGACAGCAGGAGCTGGCATGAATGTAAACCCGATTGAAACTGCTTTTAATTCACCGGAAACTGCTGAACCTGGAGAAAAAATGACGCTTTCAGTGACTGTGGTGCAGGGCGAAGAAGTCGTGGAAGATGCTGATGAAGTGGTTTATGAAGTCTGGGAGTCCGGCCATCGGAGTGACAGTGAAATGCTGCCGGCTGAACATATCGGGGACGGCGTATACGAAGCGGAAACCGTATTCGAAGAAGAGGGACTTTATTTTGCGCAAGCGCATACGACAGCCCGGCGCCTTCATGTAATGCCTAAACAGGAGATTACAGTCGGTAGCCCGGATCCCGATTCCATTGTTCCGGATGACAGTGATGATGCAGAAGGTATGGATAAGATGGAAGGCCATGATGGTCATTGATACAGTTTCAATAGAAGCAACAAGAAAAGGCAGGCGCCCTTGGCGCCTGCCTTTTCTTGTTCAATTATGGATTCCATAAGAAAAATTGCTTGATCATCAAATCATTCATTGCAGGAGTTGCATTTAGTACCATAGCATTCGTGCTGTTCCTCGATCTGTTCTCCACAAGTTGCACATTGTTTCGGCGGCAGGTTCTTGAAAAATTCAACTACGTTTTCAATCATTCATCCCAGCTCCTTTTGTTATAGTACTGTGTTAATTAAAACTAGTGTATTATAACAGTTGAGGTAAGTCAACTATAAACCGTGAATAATTTTCAATTATCCGTTAGACTGAAATAAGGAAACAATCTAAAGGAGAGAGATTATGTATTTCGTAGACAATAAGGGAATCACCGATCCACGCATCAATCTGGCTATTGAAGAATATCTTTTGAAAAACATGGATGTAGAAAAAGATCCTTTCCTGCTGTTCTATATCAATGAACCATCAATCATCATCGGAAAAAATCAGAACACCGCTGAAGAAATCAACACAGACTATGTAGATGCCCATGGCATCCATGTCGTGCGGCGCTTGTCCGGCGGTGGAGCGGTCTATCATGACCTTGGCAACTTGAATTACAGTTTCATCACCGTTGATGATGGGGAAAGCTTCCGTAATTTCCGTAAATTCACGGAGCCGGTTGTAAAAGCGCTGAATGATTTAGGCGTCAATGCCGAATTGTCAGGCCGCAATGATCTGATGGCAGAAGGCCGTAAAATTTCCGGCAATGCCCAATTTTCTACAAGAGGCAGGATGTACAGCCATGGAACGCTGTTGTTTGATACAAATATGGACGAAGTCGTTTCGGCGCTTAAAGTCAGCAAGGAGAAAATCGAATCGAAAGGCATCAAATCGATTCGCAGCCGTGTAGCTAATATTTCAGAGTTTCTTGAAGAACCGATGACGGTTATGGAATTCCGATCTGCAATTCTTCATTCCATTTTCGAAGGAGAAGAAAATGTGAAACTTTGGGAACTGACAGATAAGGATTGGGAAGGCATCCATGAAATTTCACGCGAACGCTACGGAAACTGGGATTGGAATTACGGCAAGTCACCCAAGTTCAACGTGAAGCATTCCCACAGATTCCCTGTCGGGGGCATCGACGTCCGCTTGCAAGTTGAAAAAGGTTTGGTGGAAGACGCGAAAATCTTTGGCGACTTTTTTGGTGTGGGTGATGTAGCCGAACTTGAAACGGCGATTACCGGTGTGAAATACGAGCGCGCTGCTTTGGATGAAGCGATAGAAGGAATCGATATTCCAAAATTGCTCGGTGGAATTACAAAAGAAGAGTTTCTAAAATTAATTTATTAAGAAATAATGAAGAGCCTGCTTTTAAGCAGGCTCTTTTGTTAGAATGGAAAGAAAAAGGAAAGGGGGATCGTTATGTTGACGCAGCGAATATTTATCGTGGAAGATGATTTGAAAATTGCTGAGATGCTGGCGGAAACACTCCGTAAATATCATTATGAAGTGGAAACTGCCAAAGATTTCGACCGAATTCTGGAAGAGGCCGAAGCCTTCGATCCTCACCTGATTCTGCTGGATATCAATCTTCCCTCCTATGACGGCTATTACTGGTGCAGGCAGCTTCGTTTGACAACCACGTGCCCCATCATTTTCATCTCTGCACGCTCCGGTGAAATGGACCAGATTTTCGCTTTGGAAAATGGAGGGGATGATTTCATTACGAAACCTTTCCATTATGAAATCGTCCTTGCAAAAATAAGAAGCCATCTTCGCAGGGCTTTCGGTGAATATGCTTTGAAGCAGGAAGAGAGAACGGTGAAAGCAGGCCGTCTCACTTTATATATGGAACGGATGGAGCTGCACGTGAAAAACGAAGTGATTCCGTTGCAAAAGAAAGAGGCAGTGGTGCTTGGCCTGTTGCTCGCGCATTATCCGAAAGTGGTTTCAAGGGAACAATTATTGGAAGAACTTTGGGATGATCAGGCATTTGTGGATGAGAATACCCTTAATGTGAATATGACCCGCGTGCGCAAGAAACTGGCGGATTATAATGTTCAATCCGCCATTGAAACTGTTCGGGGGGCGGGTTATCGCCTGTTGATCGATGAGGGGGAACTTTAATGCTACGCCTCTTCCTCAAAGAACATGCAGCTTTTATGGTGTTTCAGGCAGTGCTGGTCGCTTTTATCACTATCCTTTATTGGCTGGACGGCTTTCGGAACATGGATACAGCCATATATTCATTTGTCATCAGCATCCTGTTGACTAGCGCGTTCCTTGGCGCCCGCTATATCAAGCGTTATCGCTATTACCGGAAAATCAGTGAAACGCCGGTTTCGATGGAGCATATGCTCCAAAAAGAAGGCAGGTCGCCCGAACAGATCCAAAACGATCTATACCTGCATAAGTTATATAAAGTTTATCAAAACGAAGCACAGGCGCTGTATGCTGCCCAGTCAAGGCATCTTCAATTCATGAACCAATGGGTGCATCAGATGAAAACCCCGATTTCGGTTATCCAGCTGTTGCTGCAAAATCCTGATGAACTGGATAAAAACAGTGTATCCGAAGAAATTGAGCGTCTCAAAGCCAGTCTGGATACGGTGCTGATGAATGCCCGGTTAGATACATTTGAACAGGATATGCAGATTGAAAAAGTGAATCTCCATTCTTTGGCCAGGGAAATCATTACTGAAAACAAACGTTTATTCATTTCCAAACAAGTCTATCCGGTTATTGAGGTCGATGAAAATTTCGTCGCCGCCACCGATCGCAAGTGGATGAAGTTCGTACTGGGCCAGCTTATTACAAACGCTGTCAAATATACATTTGAAAAGGATAAAAAAGTTTATATTACTGCTTCCTGCCACAACAGCCACATGAACCTTTCGATCAGCGACGAAGGAATCGGCATACCATCCACCGATTTAGCCAGAGTGACAAAAGCTTTCTTTACAGGTGAAAATGGCAGGAAAACAGCCGAATCCACTGGAATGGGACTTTATATCGCGAAGGAAGTATGCGAGAGGCTTGGCCATGAACTGACGATCGAATCCGCAGTTGGCCAAGGTACAACAATATCCATCCTGTTTTCAAATCAGGACACCGTTTCTTAGGAGGATAAAAATGCCGTTAGTAAAAATTGATGACGTCACTAAAGTCTATGAAGGTAAAGTCACGCATCGCGCTATAAATCAATTGGGGTTTGAAGTGGAAAAAGGGGAGTTCCTTGCAATCATGGGACCATCGGGCAGCGGCAAGACCACTTTGCTGAACCTGATCTCAACAATCGACGACCTTACGTCGGGAAATATTCTGATTGACGGCGTCAATCCCCATGAACTGGGCAAAAATGATCTGGCGCTGTTCCGCAGAAGAAAATTGGGTTTCGTTTTTCAGGATTTCAACCTTTTACAGATGCTGACGGTCGAAGAGAATCTGGTGCTGCCGTTGACGCTCGATTATGTTCCGCTGGATAAAATGGCGAAGAGAGTCATGGGCATCGCAGACCGGCTCAGCCTGAAGCCGATCCTCCATAAGAGGCCGAATGAGATCTCGGGTGGTGAAGCCCAGCGCACCGCAATCGGGCGCGCGCTGATTCATCAGCCGGATTTGATCCTGGCGGATGAACCCACCGGCAATCTGGATTCCAAAACTTCCCGTGAAGTGTTGGAGCTGCTGTCAGGCATTAATAAAGAGGAAGGCGCGACAATCATCATGGTGACACATGATCCGATTGCGGCCAGCTATTGCAACCGGGTGCTGTTTATAAAAGATGGTGAATTCTTCAATGAAATCTACAGTGATGAACGGCGCCAGACTTTTTATCAGCGCATCTTAAATGTACTGTCTTTGTTGGGAGGCAATGTGAATGACCTTTCGGCAGCTCGCTTACCGTAATGTGCTGCGCAATTTAAGGAGCTACGCGGCTTTTTTTCTTGCCAGTGTCGTTTCTGTAATGGTGTTCTTTGTTTACTCGATGTTCATCTTCCATCCATTGTTCGAAGAGGACGGGCTGGGAACGATGGCGGTCCGCGGAATGCTGATCGCGGAAGTCGTCCTGTATATCTTTACACTGTTTTTCCTGTTCTATTCGATGAGCGCATTTTTACAGGCGCGTTCGAAGGAGTTCGGGGTATTGGTGCATCTTGGGATGACCAAACGGCAGTTGAGCAAAATGATCTTTTTCGAAATGATGATTCTTGGCAGTATTTCTACAGCATCGGGCATCGCTTTCGGTTTTGCTTTTTCGAAATTCTTCTTTATGATCGGCCGTGAAATCATGGAACTTGAATCGCTTCCGCTGTATCTCAGCTGGGAACCATTCCTGTTGACGATTGGCGCCTTCGCCAGCCTGTTCATCATCATTTCATTTATCAGTGTGGGTTTTATCAGGACGAAGCGTGTCCTGAATTTATTGCAGGGTTACTGGCGTGCCGATGAAGTGGGGAAGAGTTCTTTCGCCCTGTCGGCAGCCGGCGTCATCTTTTTGGTGATTGCCTATACACTCGCCGCTTTAGTGGAAGACGATACCGTCTATATCATGGCATTTATCATTCCGCCGCTCGCGACGATTGGGACATACCTTTTCTTTACACACTCAATCCACGCATTCCTCAATCTGTATAAAAGAAATAAATCCGTTTTCTGGCATAAGACGCGGCTTGTTTCGATTGCGGATGCATCCGTCAAATTGAAAGACAGCGCTCAGATGTTCTTCATCGTAACCATCGTATCGACAATAGCCTTTTTGACAGTGGGGACGCTGGCATCGTTTACTTCATATACCGGGGATTTTAGGGAATCGAATCCCTTAAGCCTGATTTATATTTCTTTTGAAGACAATGCGGAAGAAGATGAACATATTTCATTGCTGGAGAATCAGCTGGAGCAAAAGGGGCTGGCATACGATGTCGCCCAATTGACGATTAAAAGGCAGACATCCGCTGCGAGCGGCAATGAAGTCGATATCCTGAAAGCATCCGAGTTCAACCGCCTTGCTTCGACACTCGGCCATGAGCCAGTCAGTCCGGCAGAAGGTGAAGGGGTCTTCGTGCCTTATTCGCAGGAGTCCCTTGCGGCGTTAAATGAAACAATGACTGAGACTGTGCTGCTCGAGAGTGGAGTACCGCTTGAAATCGCTTCAGCCTATCCGCATATCCTGTTTCCCAACCATACTTTGAATGCCAACAGCATCATCGTCAATGACAGGGATTTTGATGAAATCGATGAACCGCTGCTTGGTTTTACTGAAGATCAATCTTCCTTCAGCTATTATGCCTTCCACGTTTCGGATTGGACTGCTACCCTCGGCATCGGCACTTCGCTGTCAGAACAGATGGCTGCAGCATTCGATACCGGGGATTTCAATCAGATTTCCTATTATTTTGAAAACCCTGGTGAAGACTACCGATGGTTCAAATCTTCATTTGCGCTGATGTTGTTTATCGGGGTCATGGTTGCGCTGGTGTTCCTGTTGGCTGCGGGAAGCTTTATCTACTTTAAGCTTTACACTGGCCTGGAGAGGGACCGGAAACAATATGCTCTTCTGGTGCGTCTTGGCATGACGGAAAAGGAATTGCTTAAAGTCGTCAACCGCCAATTAGTGCCGCAATTCTTCCTGCCATGGACAATTGCGCTGTTGCACAGCAGTTTCGCTTTTATTTCACTGCAGGTTGTGTGGGATGAATTTGCGGAACTTTCCATCCTGGGCGAGATGGCCATTGTACTGGCAGGCTTCACGATTGTCCAATTGCTTTATTTTTATTTGATACGCTGGCGTTATATAACACATTTGCAGGCATCGTGATTTTCACGGTGTCTGTTGTATTGTCTGAAGATTTATTTTATAATGAAGAAAGCGACGATTATGAATGAGTATTCATTCAATATGAAAGAGGGATGCAAAGATGAACTTGGTTAAACGTGTGCACGAAATAGCAGGGCAAAATCCATCGAAAGCAGCTTACCACTTTATGGGTAAAGACACTTCTTATGGGGAATTTGAACAGACAGTAGGAAAATTTGCAAATGCACTTGAATCATTGGGAGTTAAAAAAGGGGATCATGTTGCCTTTCTTTTGAGCAATACACCTCATTTCCTGATTTCCTTATATGCGACTATGCGTCTTGGAGCTACTGCTGTGCCGATCAATCCTATTTATACCCCGGATGAAATCGCTTACATAGTGAATAACAGTGATGCGAATGTTGTCATCGCCCTGGATGCTCTGTTGCCGTTGGTTGAAAAAGCGCACATGGCGCTGCCGGCAGTAAAATCCTATATCATTTGTGAAACAGATCCAGCAGCGGCGGATAAGATGAAACAATTGCCTGATGCCGTCAAAGGAAAAGTTCATGCATTCAGCAGTTTGCTGTTCAATGCCTCGTCAGTTACATTGCCTGTGGAAGTTGAAGTCGACGACACGGCAGTGATCTTGTATACATCAGGAACGACGGGTAAACCGAAAGGTGCAATGCTGACACATGGCAACCTCTATTCCAATGCACGTGATGTAGGTGAATACTTGAAGATTTCATCAGCTGACCGTGTTATTGCTACACTGCCGGTATTCCATGTATTCGCATTGACGGTTGTTGTTAATGCTCCATTGATTCAGGGAGCTACAATCATTCTTGTACCGCGCTTTAACCCGAAAGATGTCTTTGATGCGATTAAATCGACAAAAGCGACAGTATTTGCGGGTGTACCGACCATGTACAATTTCATGTATCAATTCCCTGAAGCTCAGCCATCTGATTTTGATAGCATCCGTATGGCCATCTCTGGCGGTTCGGCACTTCCGGTTGCCTTGCTTCATAATTTCGAGGATAAATTCAATGTGCGGATTTCAGAAGGCTATGGTCTGTCTGAAGCTTCACCTGTTACATGTTTCAACCCGATTGACCGTGAACGCAAAGCCGGTTCAATTGGAACATCGATTGTCAATGTCGAGAATAAAGTCGTCAATGAGCTCGGAGAAGAAGTGGCTGTCGGTGAAGTAGGCGAATTGATCGTCCGCGGACCGAATGTCATGAAAGGCTATTATAAAATGCCTGAGGAAACGAATGCGGCCATCAAAGACGGATGGCTGTATACAGGGGACTTGGCTACAGTCGATGAAGAAGGTTATTTCTTCATCGTAGACCGTAAAAAAGATATGATCATCGTTGGCGGGTATAATGTTTATCCGCGCGAAGTCGAAGAAGTGCTGTTTGCGCATCCAGGAGTATCAGAAGCTGCCGTTGTCGGCTTGCCGGATGCAGACTTCGGTGAATCGATCAATGCCTATGTCGTTTTGAAGGATCCGGTTCATACAACTGGCGACCTGCATAAATACTGCTCGGAACATTTAGCGAAATATAAAGTGCCGAAGAATTTTGAAATCCTGGATGAACTGCCGAAAAACACAACAGGCAAAATCCTGCGGCGTTCTTTGAAAGATCAGGCATTGAAACAGCAATGAACAGAGAGGAACCCCCAGCGTAAAAAGCTGGGGGTTTTTGTTTTCGCGTCAAAAAAGATGTGATTCATTAATTTCGAAATACATTGAAAGTACTGACACTTTTCATTATAGTGAAAGAGTAAGTATTGCGAGAATCGAAATAGTTTCGAGGAGGAAACAATGTGGCTAAAAAAGCAGTGGAAGTAAAAGATTTAACGAAATTGATATCCGTGGCAGATCCGCATATTTCGCCGGACGGCACAGAAGCGGTATTCGTTAAGACTCATATCGATGAAGAAGAAAATACATACATAACAAATCTGTGGCACATTGAAATTGCGAATGGGGAATTGACGCAATGGACACACGGCAAGCAGCGCGTTTCTTCTCCTCAATGGTCGGAAGATGGTAAAGCTGTGGCGTTCTTGTCTGACCGCACAGAGAAGAACCAATTATATATCATGTCCGCAAAAGGCGGGGAAGCACGCGGGCTGACCGATTTTGAAAAAGGCGTAAACAGCTTCCGCTGGTCGCCATGTAATAAAAAAATCTGGTTCGACGCAATGGTGAAGGAAGGCAAGACTTTTACCGACAAGGAAGAAAAAGAAGAAAAGAAACAACCGGAACCTTACGTCGTGGATAAAATGAAATACAAAATGGATGGCATGGGGTTATTGCCGAAAGAATTTCATCGGCAGATTGGTGTCATCGACATTGAAACGAAAGAAGTGGAACAAGTAACGGAAGGATCGCATCACCATGGTTTGGAAGCTGTTTCGCATGACGGAAGCAAGCTTGTTTATGGAGTTACCCGCGAAGAGAATCTGGATTTTGTGTTCCGCCAGCCGCTTTTCATCTATGATGTTGAGAGTAAAAAAGAAACAGCCCTTGTCGATGAAGAAGGCTATTTCGGCGATGCCGTATTTTCACATGACGACGCATATATCGCTTACATCGGCAGCACACGCCAATTTCAAAATGCGACCCACACGGAACTTTATGTCCACACTCTTGCATCTAGCACGTCCATCTGCCTGACGGAAGGCATGGATGTTCCTGTCGGTGATTACGTTGTGGCGGATCATCAGCAAAGTGCAAACGCACCTGGCGTCGTTTGGACAAAGGACGATCATCTTTATTTCCAGGTGTCGACCATGGGCGACGTTCGCCTGTATTTCGCCTCGCTTGACGGCGCAGTTTATCCGGCTTCACCGGATATGGAACATGTCTATGGTTACGATATTGCGCGCAGCGGCGAGTTCGCGCTTGCGACAATTTCAAACCCTGTTGAACCGGGCGAACTTTATCTGTTGACGATTGCGACAGGCGAACGGAAAGCACTGACTTATTTCAATAAAGCCTATTTGGATGAAACAGAATTGGTGGCACCGGAATTGATCATTGCCAAAGGCGCCAAGGACTGGGCTGTCCATGGCTGGCTGATGAAGCCTCACGGATTCAAGAAAGGGAAGAAATATCCTTTGGTGGTTAACATCCACGGCGGTCCGCATGCGATGTATGCCAACTCATTCTTCCACGAAATGCAATTGCTCGCAGCCCGCGGATTCGGAGTATTATACGTCAACCCACGTGGCAGCCACGGCTACAGCCAGGAATTTGTCGATGCTGTGCGCGGTGATTACGGCGGTGGTGATTACGAGGATATTATGAAATCACTCGACGGTGCAATTGAAGCCAACGACTGGATCGACTCAGATCGTCTCGGGGTTACAGGCGGCAGTTACGGCGGCTTCATGACCAACTGGATTGTCGGCCATGACAACCGTTTCAAGGCAGCTGTAACACAGCGTTCCATTTCCAACTGGATTTCATTCTTTGGCGTCTCTGACATCGGCTATTATTTCTCTGAATGGCAGATGCAGGCAGATATGACAGACGTTGATAAGCTGTGGCAGCATTCTCCTCTGAAATACGCGAAAAACGTGGAAACGCCTTTATTGATTTTGCATTCTGAAAATGATTACCGTTGCCCGATCGAACAAGCGGAGCAATTATATATTACTCTCAAGAGCATGGGGAAAGAAACGGAATTCGTCCGTTTCCCTGAGGCTGACCACAACCTGTCCCGCACAGGCAAGCCGAACTTGCGCTTTGCCCGTCTGGAACAGATCACAGGCTGGATGGAAAAGTACTTATAATAAAACTATATAAGTTTAACTAATAGTTTTTAATAATCGATATTCCGCAAAACAGCTTCGCTTGCCGGGGGCTCGCGCTGAGCTAACTCGGTCTCGTTGCACTTCACCCGAGTGGATCTCAGCACTTTGCTCGAACTGGAGTTGGAAAGCCAACTCCAGTTCTGCCCCCCAAGGCGTCTTCGGTGTTTTGCTCCATATCTCTAAACGTTTTCTATATAGAGAAACAGTTAATTGCAATATCTCTTTAAAAAGCAGGGACTTCAATTTTAGATGATTCGAGAATGAAGCGGCAGGTGGCGACTCCTGCGGGAAACAGAGCGAGTCCTGAGACCCCGCAAGAGCGTCAGCGATGAGGAGGCTCAGGCCGCTCCCCGCGGAAAGCGTCCACCTAAAGCGTAATGATTAACAGAAGCTGACCGTTTCACAATAGAATGCGTAAAAAAGCCATCCGGTTGACGGATGGCTTTTATTGATTATCTAAGTATTTTTATTTCCCTTTAAACACAGGTTTGCGCTTTTCACCGAAAGCAAGCAATGCTTCGACGCGGTCTTCTGTTGGAATCGTCAATTCGTACGCTTTTCTTTCGATGTGAAGTCCCGTTTGCAGGTCTGCATTCATCCCGTTTTTAATGGCGAATTTTGCTTGCTGCAGCGCAATCGGTCCATTTGCCAGCATCGAATCGGCAAATTCACCGGTTACTTTTGCGAGCTCTTCAAGTGGCGCAACCCGTGTAACAAGTCCATAATCGAGCGCTTCAGCCGGTTTCAGCCGCCGAGCGGTCAATATCAGTTCCATCGCTTTCGATTCACCGATCAGCCTTGGCAGGCGCTGCGTTCCACCTGCCCCTGGAATAATGGCGAGACTCGTTTCAGTCAGGCCAAGCAGTGTGTTTTCAGCGGTAATACGGAAATCACACGCCAGCGCCAGCTCCATGCCGCCGCCGAAAGCAAAGCCGTTAATCATGGCGATAGTGGGCTGCGGAAGATTTTCAATGGTGGAAAAAACTTCACCGATTTTATAAATATTCCGTTTTACGTGCTGATCCGTCAATGTTTTCCGTTCTTTCAAATCAGCGCCGACACTGAATGCTTTTTCACCGGCACCGGTAAAGACCACGACACGGATGTCTGGATTGATGCGGATTGCTTCGACCACCTGGCCGAGTTCCGTCAGCATGTCATAATTAAAAGCGTTCATCGCATCCGGGCGGTTCAATGTGATGAAAGCCAGATTCCCTTTTTGTTCGTAATGGATTGATTCCATTTCCATCCCCCTTTTTCTGATTGCCATCCATATAAAAACATACCACTTTTTGGACTATTCCGCCATCAGTCCCTATAATGAACTCAAGGAGGGACCCCGCTTATGAATCAGATTACCTTTATACGTGTTTATCGAATCGTTTTTATGGCTGTAAAATTCTTTATGCGGGCAACGTTCTTCCAGAAGCGCCACCGCGGCAATTGGAATCCGCTGGTTGAAGAAAAGTGGACCAAGCTGGTTACCGGAATGGCCAAGGAGTATAAGATTCTCGCTCTCCAACTCGGTGGACTGATGATCAAGCTTGGACAGTTCTTGTCGACCCGGGCAGATATCATGCCGCCAAGTTTCCTGGCTGAATTGGAAGGCCTGACAGACCGTGTACCCTCCGTGGACAGGGAAAAAATCGTCGCTGTCCTCGAACGGGAATGGAATACTCCGCATACCACCTATTTGACACATCTTTCTGATGAAGCAATCGCTTCAGCATCAATTGGAGAAGTGTACAAGGGAATACTGAAAGACGGCACCGAAGTAGCGATTAAAGTGCAACGGCCGGGTACTGGCCGCATCTTACGCGCGGATTTTCAGGCGGTGCGCATCGTAATCTGGATGGCAAGAAGGTTTACCGGCTTTACGAAACAAGTCGATTTCACGAAATTATACTTAGAAATGACAGAGACCATCGGCGCTGAATTGAACTTCCAGCAGGAATTACAGAATGGCCGAAGCTTTGCTGAACGTTTTGATGAAATGGACGGCATCGAGTTTCCCCGTTATTTTGATAATTTATCCACTCGCCATGTGCTGGTCATGGATTGGATCGAAGGCGCCCGGATCACCGATCTTGCTTTTATCGAAAAATATAACCTGGACCGTTTTGAAATCTCGGAGCGGTTGTTCATCCTCTTCCTGGAACAGGTTCTTTACGGCGGGCAATTCCACGCCGATCCGCATGGAGGAAATATTCTCTTAAAAAGAGACGGCACGATAGTGCTGATTGATTTCGGCATGACCGGTGTTATCCGGAAATCCGACTCGCAGTCGGTCCTTCGGATAGCGGAAGGCATCATCTTCAAAAATTATGATCAGGTTTTAAATGGACTGGAAGAACTCCGCTTCCTTTTGCCGCATGCCGACCGCGAAGTGTTGAAAGATGCAATAGCGCGTCTGGTTACAGCCTATGAGTCGAATGAGCTGATGGCGATGGATAGCTTTGTAGTCGAAAGGCTGATGAAAGATCTGCAATCAATTGTCCGTACCCAGCCTGTCCAGCTTCCTTCTGAATTCGCCTTTTTTGGTCGGGCCGTTTCAATCTTTGTCGGCGTCCTGCATGTGCTGAATCCAAAAGTGGATTTGATGGCGTTGGCACGGCCGCGTATATTGGAATGGGCATCGTCACAAAAAGAAGGGGAGAAAGTATTCGGAAGAGGCGATGTGTTGCGTTGGTTGCTGAATTCGACCGGCCCACTCCGTGTGTTCCCGCAAAAAGTCATCAATTATCTTGAGGAACCGGAACGGATGCGCAATTATCTTGAAAACCGCGATGGACGTATTCGGGAATATCGGAGAGATCTTCAGAGCCGGATGTTCGCCGGCATCTTCAGTATTTTGTCTTTCACCGGAATTTCCATCTCCGTTTGGTTTTCGCACGAACCGTATTTATGGGTTTCTTCCGCAGCCTTCGTGGCGTCATTGATTGTCTATCGTTCCATAAAATAAACCTCCGCGCATCCTGCGCGGAGGTTTATTATGTTTAGCATATTGCAATTTCGGAAATAGGGAGTACAATTATAAATAAGAACAAACGTTCCCTTCGTGTGTTTATCGTCAAAGCCACATAGCAAGGGGTCTGCATCAAGGCTAATTCGTAAAGGTGGTGAAGATATGCCTTTGATTCCGCAGGAAGAAATCATCCATTTCGAAAACATGATTTATCTGCCCATGGTATTTTCTGTACTGGAACGTGACAGGAGCATATTTGAAAATGGCTCTTTTAAACTTAAACGTCCCTACCTGGAATTGGTGGAAGGGGCAATCAGTCAGGTGCAGAAGGAATTGAAAGAAACCAAAATACATATGCGGGAGCGCCAGATGAAAGTGATGCGCGGCACAGGCGATGATACTTTCACCGAATATGTATTTTATCATGGTGGATATGAGGATCATCGGCGTTACCTGAATCTGCGCTTGCGCAACCGGGTGGAAGAATTGATACGCATCTATTTATCAACGGCGGAAATGAAAGTTTAATCAGAAAGATGCCTTGGCCGGATAGGCATCGGCCGTTTGGTTATGTAGGTCAGCTGCTGTTTATGCTGATTCTGCGCTTTTTTAAAATAGCGCCTCAAAGATCCGGCAAACGAATGCTGGTTGCGAAGGGCGACGGGTGAAACGTCCAAACAGACGGATTGCCCATTTCCAAGATAGACTACGCTGCCGCCGCGCTCATCGCTTTCGATCAAGTCGATGGCATCATAATTGAACCAGACAGACTCTTTATTCTTCGGTGAATGGGTAGGGAAGAATATTAAGGGATTGCCATAATATTCGTCGATGATGATGGGCGGTTTGTGCTTTACTCCTACAGCTTTTTGGGCGTATAGGGTAGCACTTTCAAGGGAGCCGCGGTAAAAAGAGCAGGAACCTGTAATAGTCTTGTATGCAGTTTGTTCAATCAGAAATTCACTGCGGTCTTCAAGTACCCGAGTCACCAGGCGTGAACCTTCCACATGTGGAAGCAGCGCGTATGTATTATTGCAGACTGTGTAGGAAAAGGGATTATAAATCTTTCGGCCCATGCTAAAACACCCCCAAAATTTACTGTACTCTACCTATTATAATAATAATTGGAAAATATACAATCTTTTTAATTTTTGAACATAGTCCCTTTTAATTATCGTTGGAATTTTCAAAATAATTATTGTTCTTTTATTACTTATCATGTATACTAATGAAAAGCATTCGGGGTGAGGTAGAATGGAAAACTATTATTCTTATGCTGATTTCATGAAGGCGATGGCTCAAACAAAGAAAATTTCTGAAGCGGAAAAATTGCTGAACGAGATTTATCTCGATCTTTTCCTAAAGCATGTGCACCGCTCACAGCAGGAAGAACAACTCATGAATCTTATAGATGAAGCCCTGGACACTAACGACCGCAATGCATTTAATCGATACAGCCAGCAATTGCAGGCTTTAAAATGTGATGAATCCTGATTGAAAAAGAACCGCTCCTAGGAGCGGTTCTTTTTTTTGCCTTAATATAATCATTGAAAAAACATACGTTCGCTTTTTGTTAGGGGAATTTTAGGGCATATGATAAAATAAAGGTATTGAAAAACGGGAGGACTATATACATGAAACAGGAATTCAATTTGCAAGCACCATACGAACCTGCCGGCGATCAGCCGCAAGCGATTGCTGAATTGACTAAGGGAATCTATAATGGCAAACGGTTCCAGACCTTGCTCGGTGCCACTGGTACAGGTAAGACCTATACAATGTCAAACGTTATCCAGCAAGTGAAGAAACCGACTCTGGTAATGGCTCATAATAAAACATTGGCAGGACAATTGTACAGCGAGTTCAAAGAATTTTTTCCGGACAATGCGGTTGAGTACTTTGTCAGCTACTACGATTATTATCAGCCGGAGGCATATGTGCCGCAGTCGGATACTTATATAGAGAAAGACGCGAGCATCAACGACGAAATCGATAAGCTTCGCCACTCGGCGACATCTTCGCTTTTTGAACGGGATGATGTAATCGTTATCGCTTCGGTGTCTTGCATCTACGGTTTAGGTTCCCCGAAAGAATACCGGGAACTTGTGGTATCACTGCGCAAAGGGATGGAAATTGAACGAAACCAGCTTTTGCGCAAACTTGTCGATGTTCAATATGAACGAAATGACATTAACTTCATACGCGGGACATTCCGTGTACGCGGAGACGTTGTTGAAATCTTCCCGGCTTCGAGAGATGAAAGGTGTTTGCGTGTCGAATTTTTCGGAGACGAAATTGACCGCATCCGGGAAGTGGACGCATTGACTGGTGAAATAATCGGTGAACGGGAACATGTCGCGATTTTCCCGGCGTCCCACTTTGTTACGCGTGAAGAGAAGATGGTTAAAGCCATTGAAAATATCGAAGCGGAATTGGAAGAACGCCTGAAAGAAATGAGGGCTGAAGATAAATTACTGGAAGCACAGCGGCTTGAGCAACGGACTCGCTATGATCTGGAAATGATGCGTGAAATGGGCTTCTGTTCAGGGATCGAAAACTATTCCCGTCATCTGACTTTGCGTCCCCCAGGCGCGCAGCCTTATACATTGATCGATTATTTCCCGGATGACTTCCTCTTGGTGGTCGATGAAAGCCACGTCACGCTGCCTCAGGTTCGCGGAATGTTCAATGGTGACCAGGCCAGAAAGAAAGTGCTGGTTGACCATGGTTTCCGTCTGCCTTCAGCAATGGATAATCGTCCGCTGACTTTCACTGAGTTCGAGGAGCATATCGACCAAGCGGTATTTGTTTCGGCAACGCCGGGTCCATATGAACTGGAACATACACCGGAAATGGTCGAGCAGATCATCCGGCCGACTGGTCTGCTGGATCCAACAATCGAAATCCGTCCGATCGAAGGGCAGATCGATGACCTGATGGATGAAATCCGGCAGCGCTCAGAACGGGATGAGCGTGTGCTTATCACGACATTGACAAAGAAAATGTCAGAAGATTTGACGGCCTATTTAAAAGAAGCTGGAGTCAAAGTGAATTATCTGCACTCCGAGATCAAGACACTGGAACGCATTGAAATCATCCGCGAATTGCGGATGGGTGTCTACGATGTATTGGTCGGGATCAACTTGCTGCGTGAAGGACTTGATATTCCGGAAGTCTCACTTGTGACGATTTTGGACGCGGATAAAGAAGGCTTCCTGCGTTCCGAGCGGTCACTCATCCAGACGATGGGCCGAGCCGCGCGGAATGCAAATGGCCAGGTTATCATGTACGCTGATAAAATAACGGATTCAATGCAAAAAGCGATAGATGAAACAACGCGCCGGCGTACGATACAGGCGGCATATAATGAAGAGCACGGCATCACGCCGATTACCATACAAAAGAAAATCCGCGATGTTATCCGGGCAACAGTGGCTTCGGAAGAAGCGGAGGAATATGTATCAAAAGCGACTTCAGGCAAAAAGCTCAACAAGGAAGACCGCCTGAAGCTGATCGCTTTATTGGAAACAGAAATGAAAGAAGCGGCAAAAGCGCTCGATTTCGAACGGGCGGCCGAGCTGCGCGATACTGTGCTTGAACTGAAAGCGGAAGGGTGATCGGATTGAGAAATCAAGAGATAAAGATACAGGGTGCGCGTGCACATAACCTGAAAAACGTTGATATAACCATCCCTCGCGATAAATTGGTCGTTATGACAGGTTTATCGGGATCAGGGAAATCTTCACTTGCCTTTGATACAATCTATGCGGAAGGACAGCGTCGCTATGTGGAGTCGCTGTCTTCTTATGCACGTCAGTTTCTGGGACAGATGGATAAGCCTGATGTGGATTTGATCGAAGGTTTGTCGCCGGCAATTTCAATCGATCAGAAAACGACAAGCAAAAACCCACGTTCAACGGTGGCAACCGTTACGGAAATCTACGACTATATGCGCTTGATGTATGCCCGCGTCGGCAAAGCGATATGCCCGAACCACGGCATTGAAATTTCTTCGCAGACCATCGAGCAAATGGTGGACCGTCTGGTTGTCTATCCGGAACGAACCAAAATGCAGATCCTGGCTCCGCTTGTTTCAGGCAGAAAAGGGACGCACGCCAAATTGTTCGAAGACATCAAAAAACAGGGTTATGTCCGTGTAAGAGTCAATGGCGAATTATTCGACCTCGACGATAATATTGAACTTGATAAAAACAAGAAACATTCTATTGAAGTGGTTATAGACCGCATCGTCATGAAGGAAGGCATCGCACCGCGCCTCAGTGATTCGCTTGAATCCGCTTTGCGCCTGAGTGACGGGCGTGTGCTGGTGGACGTTATGGAACAGGAGGAACTGCTGTTCAGTGAACATCATGCCTGTCCGATTTGCGGATTCTCCATCGGGGAATTGGAACCCCGTATGTTTTCATTCAACTCGCCGTTTGGAGCCTGTCCGGAATGTGATGGACTCGGCCATAAATTGGAAGTTGATCCGGACCTTGTGGTACCGGATTGGAGCCTGTCGTTGAATGAGCATGCCATTGCTCCTTGGAAACCGACCAGTTCCCAGTATTATCCGCAATTACTGAAAGCGTTGTGCAAGCATTATAAAATCGATATGGATGTGCCTGTCAGCGAACTTCCGGAAGAGCACATGAATTTGGTTCTGCGCGGTTCGGGAAGTGAAAAAATCCGTTTCCGTTATGAAAATGATTATGGGCAAATCCGGGACAATCATATCAATTTTGAAGGCGTCCTATCGAATGTGGACCGCCGCTACCGGGAAACTTCGTCGGATTACACGCGCGAACAAATGGAAAGATATATGGCTGAGCAGCCTTGTCCTGCGTGCACGGGCTATCGCCTGAAACCGGAATCGCTGGCAGTGAAAGTAAATGGCCTGCATATCGGGAAAGTTTCGGAATTCTCGATTGTTGAAGCGGATGATTTCTTCAAAAATCTGGAGCTTTCGGAAAAAGATATGCAGATTTCTTTATTGATTCTGCGGGAAATTAAAGAGCGGCTTGGCTTCCTGATCAATGTCGGCCTCGATTATCTGACGTTGAACCGTGCTTCCGGAACCATGTCCGGCGGGGAAGCGCAGCGCATCCGCCTGGCGACACAAATCGGTTCACGTTTGTCGGGTGTCCTCTATATATTGGATGAACCATCAATCGGACTGCATCAGCGTGATAACGACAGGTTGATCAATACGCTGAAAAATATGCGGGATATCGGCAATACGCTGATCGTAGTAGAGCATGATGAAGACACGATGCTTGCTGCGGATTATCTGATTGATATCGGTCCGGGTGCAGGGGTGCACGGAGGAGAAATCATCGCCGCAGGAACTCCGGAAAAAGTGATGAAAAACAGAAAGTCGCTTACCGGGCAATATTTGAGCGGCAAAAAATTCATTCCGCTTCCTGCAGAACGCAGAGAGCCGGACGGACGCTCCATTTCCATACGAGGCGCAAGTGAAAACAATCTCAAAAAAGTGGATGTCGATATACCGATTGGCGTATTTACAGCCGTCACCGGCGTATCCGGTTCCGGTAAAAGTACGCTGGTCAACGAAATCCTCTATAAAACTTTGGCGAGTAAACTGAACAAAGCGAAAATCAAACCCGGCAAAACCGAATCGGTAAAAGGATACGAGCAGCTGGAGAAAGTCATCGACATTGACCAGTCGCCGATCGGACGCACGCCCCGGTCAAATCCTGCGACCTATACAGGGGTTTTCGATGATATTCGCGATGTCTATGCAAAAACGAACGAAGCGAAAGTTCGCGGTTACCAAAAAGGCCGATTCAGCTTCAATGTCAAGGGTGGTCGCTGTGAAGCTTGCCGCGGAGATGGTATTATAAAAATAGAAATGCACTTCCTGCCTGACGTTTACGTGCCATGTGAAGTGTGCCATGGCAAGCGTTATAACAGGGAAACTCTGGAAGTGAAGTACAAAGATAAAAGCATCGCTGATGTTTTGGCGATGACAGTCGAGGATGCATATTCATTTTTCGAAAATGTCCCGAAAATCAACCGCAAGCTTAAAACGATTGTTGACGTGGGCCTTGGCTATGTTACGATGGGCCAACCGGCTACGACCTTATCCGGTGGTGAAGCTCAGCGTGTGAAATTGGCTTCAGAGCTCCACAAACGGTCAAACGGCAAATCTTTCTATATTCTCGATGAGCCGACAACGGGATTGCATGCGGATGATATATCCCGCTTGCTGAAAGTGCTGCAAAAATTGGTTGATAATGGGGATACTGTCCTGACGATCGAGCACAATCTGGATGTCATTAAAACAGCGGATTATCTAATCGATCTCGGACCGGAAGGCGGCGACAAAGGCGGCACGATCCTGGCGACAGGAACGCCGGAAGAAATCGCCGAAGTTGAAAATTCATACACCGGCAAGTATTTGAAACCGATCCTGGAACGCGATCGGGCTCGAATGGAAGAAAAAATGAATAAAGCAAGCCGCCGGAAAAAAGCAGCAAAATGAAACCTTTTCAGGCACCGAACGTATCAATGATAAGAATATTATTTTTATAAACGAACGATGAGGAGGCCGCACTACATGCAAAGTGAAAAAGAACGCATATTGGATATGGTTGAAAATGGTACGATTTCGGCACGTGAAGCTGTCGAGCTGTTGAAAGCGATCGACGGCGGAGGAACTTCAGGCAGAGAGTCCTCTTATGGCAGGGAAGATTATGGCCGCCGGGAAAAACGCGGAAAGCGCGGATTCTTCCGTCCTGAAGATATGGTCAAGAAATTCTCTAAAGATTTTTCGAAGGATTTTTCGAAAAATGTCTCAAATGATATCAATCAAATCGGCGACCGGATGATGCAGTTCATGCAGACATCCGTCGGCAAATTAAAGACGATGGAATTCGATTCACCTTTCGGCGAAGCTTATCAATTCAATGAAACCTTTGCAGAAGAAGGAACGGAAGTCAGCACGGTGATTGCAGATATCGCAAATGGCCAGCTGGAAATATATCCTTCCCAAGACGGTATGCTGCGCGCCGAATGCAGCGTAAAAGCATATCGGGCAGAATCCGAGGAGCAGGCAAAACGTGATTTCCAGGATAAATTTGTATTTATAGCGGATGACAATAAGCTGCGGATCATCAGCGAGTTGAAAACGACCCAAGTCAATGTTGTTCTTTATGTGCCAGCGAAGCAATTCAATCAGATTACTGTCCGTCTGTTCAACGGTGGATTCTCAATGAAGCGCATAGATGCGTCTTTATTGAAAGTGAAAACGGCGAACGGCAAAATCGAACTGAAGAACGGTGAATTTGATGATGCCGAACTTGAGACTGCGAATGGCGCGATCCAAGTTCAGGACGTAAAAGGGAAAGTGCTTGAAACTGAGACCTTGAACGGCCGGATCTACGTGGATGGCGATATTCAAACGATTGAAACGAAGTCACTTAACGGCAATGTCGTAGTCACTTCCCGCTGCAAAGAAGCGCGGAAAGTGGAAGCGAAAACCCTGGCCGGCAATGTGGAATTGTATATTCCTTCCCATCTGCCGGTGAAAGGGCAAGTATCCTCGAATCTAGGGAAAATGGATGTGCTCCTATCAGACGTCGACCATACCCACGAGCAAGGGCAGTTCATGCAGAAAACGGTCCGTTTCTCCAAAGAAGACGGAGCAGCAACAGCGGCACCAATGCTTGTCTATGGCGAAACGAAAACAGGATCTGTTTTGGTCCGCTATCTGACGGTCGAATAAAATAAATAAAGCGGATGCCTCCAGGGCATCCGCTTTTTTCTGTTCAATTCGTTAAAAGAAGGTCAAAACATGAACATGATGACACCGATCACAATGATCAATGTGACCAGAATGACAATGCCGAGCAGGGTCATAAGAACTCCAAAACCGCGCCAGCTCGAAAAGCCATGAACCACTCCAATCGCTTTGGAAGAAATGACGATTGACCAGATGGAAGCTGTCGCCGTGAGCAGCGTCAAGAATAAGTAAGCTCCGAGAGATATGGAAGTTATACCGAAAGCTTCTGGCACCATGAAAAACCTTTCACCGTAATAAAGTGCGAAAATGACTAGGACGGGCACGACAAATACTTGTGGAATCATCATAGGACCTATGGCGATCGCCATATCCCGCAGTTTCCCGTGGCCCCCGTATAATTTACCGATACCGGTATATAAAAGAGTGCTGATTCCTAAATTCAGTAAACCGCTTAAGAGGCCGGTAATCAATATCCCGATTATCAATAATATGGGAGACAGGTCAAGAAACCAGCCGGAATCCTGCAAAGCGGTAATGACTCCTCCGATTCCTGCAATCATGACAAGCAGCACCGACAAGCCGATTTTATTTACTTCGATAAGCTGCTGGACAGTTTCTTTTGGCTGTGTCCAGATTGTTAATAAAGGATTCAATTTCATGTCTGTTTCCCCCTTGGTCTGTTCTTGATCACCTGAAGCAATCAAGTTCTATATGTAAAATTGTACCATACGGTATCCTAGGAAAATAGGAGCTGCAGAAGAAAATAATAAGAGAAAACCGGTGGGCAGAACAGCTGCTCACCGGTTTTCAAGATTTTGCGGATATAGGTCCTGTAAAAAATGGATGGAGCGGGTGATCAATTTGTTCAGCACATCCACGTCGATGTCATCGACTTTGTTGATATAAACGCAAGCCTTGCCCGAAGTATGTTTGCCGAAATCGTCCAATAGCGCTTGGCGGTCCTCGTCACCTGTTGCGAAGTAAAGGCTGATTTTCGCTTTGCGGGGAGAAAACCCGACCAATGGTGCATCACCTTCATGACCGGTTGCATATCTATAATGGTAGGAACCGAAACCGATAATGCTGTCTCCCCACATTTTCGCTTCATAACCTGAAGTTTGTTCAAATATCTCAAGCAGCCGGTATGCGTCTTCACGTTTTTTGGGACTGTCGACACTTTCAATAAATTCGAGAACATCTGCATCCGTTTCTTTTGTTTTTTGCTCGTACACAACCATCCCTCTTTTCATTTGTATTGGAAGAATTAAAGATTCTGTTTTTTTATAGTTTAACAGATTTGGCCTGTGTATAATCGAAAGAACGGGAAAAGGGGAGCGTTTGCTTTAATTTCAATATTTCCATGTTAAAATAATATCATTAATGCTTGAAAACAAAGGGACCCTGTAAAGTACAGGGATTCCCGCAGAGAAGGAATGAGGGGAAAAGATGGGCCAGGTAACAACGAAACAGGTAATGGAAACATTCGATTTGAATTTGATCAGCGGCGAAGAAGGAATTGGCCGCCATATACCGATCAGTGACATCTCACGGCCGGGACTTGAAATGGCCGGGTATTTCACTCATTATCCGGCAAATCGGGTGCAGTTGCTTGGGAAGACCGAATTATCGTTCTTTGCGATGCTGGATGCTGCTGACCGAAAAGACCGCATGATGAAATTATGTACGGATGACACGCCGGCGATTATCGTTTCCCATGATGAGAAAGTACCACAGGAACTGATCGACGCATCGTCGAAGCGGCATGTGCCGGTCATGAGCACGAAAATGTCGACGACAAGATTTTCAAGTTTGCTGACGAATTATCTGGAAAGCCAATTGGCTCCAACAACCGCAGTCCACGGAGTGCTGGTGGATATTTACGGTGTAGGCGTATTGATCACAGGGAAAAGCGGAGTCGGTAAAAGTGAAACTGCGCTGGAACTTGTTAAAAAAGGACATCGCCTGGTAGCTGACGATTGCGTCGAAATTCACCAGGAAGGCGAGAACACGCTTGTTGGACATCCGCCGAAACTGATCGAGCACCTGCTGGAAATACGGGGAGTCGGCATCATTGATATCATGACTTTATTCGGTGCAAGCGCCGTCCGTACATTCAAACGAATTTCACTGGTGATTGACCTGGAACTCTGGGATGCAGAAAAAACGTATGATCGATTGGGATTGGAAGAAGAAAAAATGCGCATCATCGATACGGATTTGACCAAACTTACTATTCCTGTACGTCCAGGGCGGAACTTGTCGGTTATAATCGAAGTTGCTGCGATGAACTATCGTCTGAAACGGATGGGCGTCAATGCAGCCGAAGAATTTTCAAAACGCCTGGACGATGTAATTTCGATGGATACAAATTAAAGGAATGGGTAGGTGCGGGACATGTTTTCAGTTTTAGGATCGATTGATCCGGTTGCTTTCAGCTTAGGGCCGATCGATGTTCATTGGTATGGTGTAATCATCGCCACCGGTATTGTGATAGCGTTTTTAGTAGGACAGCGTGAAATGATCAAACGCGGAATGCATCCGGAATTTCTGACGGATCTGCTGATCTGGGCAGTGCCTTTGGCGATTGTCGGCGCGAGAATCTATTATGTAATATTTGAATGGGATAATTATAAAGACAATCCCGGAGAGATTATAGCGATTTGGAACGGTGGGCTGGCGATTCACGGTGCTTTGATCATGTCGGTCATCGTTGCCTATATTTTTACGAAAAAACGCAATACGCCGTTCTTGAAAGTCGCGGATATTCTGGCACCAAGCATTTTGATTGGACAGGCAATTGGCCGATGGGGGAATTTCATCAACCAGGAAGCGCACGGCGGAGAAGTTTCAAGGGCGTTTCTGGAGAACCTCTTTATACCGGATTGGATCATCAATCACATGTACATAGATGGAGCTTATTATCACCCGACATTCCTGTATGAATCATTATGGAGCTTTGTCGGTATCATCATTTTACTGTTGTTGCGCCGGGTCAATCTTGTCCGCGGGGAAATGTTTTTCTTCTATATGATATGGTATTCTGTCGGCCGTTACTTCATCGAAGGAATGCGGACAGACAGCCTTTATGTATTTGGGATAGAAGGTTTAAGGACAGCGCAGCTGGTCTCTATACTGGCAATCATCATCGCGGTCGTGCTGATCATCTATCGACGGGTAACGATTAAAAATCCGCCAAGATATCTGGACGAACCGGCAGAACCCAAAAAGAAATCAAATAAGAAGCCGAAAAAGAAATAAAGACTCACATCAATTTGCCGAATAGAAAGAAGAGATAAGCGAATGTCGACTTTGAAAAATGGCCTGATGGCAGGTTTGAAAACAACATGGGCATTGGGGAAAATCATTTTTCCGATAACACTCTTGGTGACAATGCTCCAATTTACACCCGTTTTGCCCTTTATCGTCAATCTGGTAGCGCCGTTCATGAGCATATTCGGATTAAGCGGCGACGCGGCGATCCCGTTGGTTTTAGGGAATGCGTTAAATCTGTATGCGGGGATTGCTGGTATTCTGTCGCTTGAACTGACAGTGAAGGAAGTATTTATCCTTGCGGTCATGCTGTCCTTTTCCCATAATATGTTCATCGAAACCGGGGTGGCTTTGAAGGTTGGTGTTAAGCTATGGGTAGTGCTTGTTGTCCGTTTCGGGCTGGCGGCGCTTTCCGGTATCATCATCAGTCTGGCTTGGCCTGGCGGCGGTGAAATCGCTCAATACGGTTTTACTCCTGAAGCAGTGGCTGCGCCTGAAGGATGGTTAGCTATTTTCTTATTAGGGTTGGAGAAAGCCGGATTCGGAGTTCTTCAATTGGCGATTATTGTAATACCATTGATGCTGGCAATTCAAATCTTAAAAGATACAAAATACCTTAACAGGATTTCAGATATGATGGGACCGCTCACAAGGCTGCTCGGCGTTCAGAAGAACGCTTCACTGACATTGGCGTCCGGCTTGATTTTCGGCTTGGCGATGGGAGCGGGCGTCATGATCCAGGCGGTTCAGGAAGATGGAGTCAGTAAAAAAGATGCGACGCTGGCCTTTATCTTTTTGGTTGCCTGCCATGCGATTGTAGAGGATACGCTGATTTTCATCCCGCTGGGCATTCCGATTTGGCCGTTACTCGCGATACGCGTTGTTACCGCGCTTGCTTTGACGATCTTTGTATCGTATCTCTGGCGCAAAGCTGAAGAAAACCGAAAGGAAGTGTTTTCTGCATGACGAAAAATATAACGACTTTATTATTTGATTTCGATGGAACATTATTGAATACGAATGAATTGATCATCCATACATTTTCAACGGTACTGGAGAAGCATTTTCCAAACAGCTATGAAAGAGAAGATATTCTCCAGTTCATCGGACCGTCTCTGAAACAGACATTTGAAACGATTGCCCCTTCAAGAACAGAGGAGCTGATCAAAGAATACCGCGAGTTGAATCTTGCGCTTCACGATGAAATGGTTTCAGTCTACGACGGAGTGGAAGAAACACTGTACCTCCTGAAGAACAGAGGATTGAAAATGGCGATAGTTTCCACCAAGAAAAGGGATACTATCCTTCATGGGCTTCGGCTTATGGGGGTATCGGAACTATTCGATACAGTTATCAGCCTGGATGACGTAGAAAATCCGAAACCGGATCCAGAGCCGATTTTGAAAGCATTGAAGGAATTGTCTTCAAGTGCGGCCGAATCCCTGATGATCGGAGATAATTCCCACGATATAGAAGGCGGCAAAAATGCGGGAGTCCGGACAGCGGGAGTTGCCTGGTCGGCTAAAGGCGAGGATTTCCTTGCGACGTTCAAACCGGATTATATGCTGCAGCACATCAGCGACCTTCTGGAACTGGTGAAAGAGGAAACGGCATGAGAAGGACCGAACGCCATTTTGTGACGGGTCCGAATTCACTTTGGCATGTATACAAGACAGTTCCATTTTGGAAAGTCGCAAAAAATTTCATTGTTATCCAGCTGGCGCGATATACACCATTCCTGCCGATGAAAAATTGGCTCTATAAAAATTTTCTTGGCATGGAAATTGGGGAACATTCATCATTCGCGTTAATGGTGATGCTGGATGTCATGTTCCCGGAACGGATTACGGTCGGCAGAAATTCAGTGATCGGCTATAACACCACAATTCTGGCCCATGAATATCTGATCGAAGAATACCGTCTGGGTGATGTTGTTATCGGCGACCGCGTCATGATCGGTGCAAACAGCACGATTCTGCCAGGTATAACGATAGGCGATGGAGCAATTGTTTCCGCCGCTACACTTGTGCACAAGGATGTGCCGGCCGGAGCGTTTGTCGGAGGCAATCCGATGCAGATCATTTACACAGCTGAACAGATGGCAGAACGCGAGGAAAAATCCCGGGAGCAGTAGCTCTTGGGATTTTTAAAATTTTCGAGAAAACGAAGAACTCTTTAAACATTACGCTATAGGTGGACGCTTTCCGCTTCGTTCTGGATTAGCGTAGAGTTTAAGTGCTTACTTTATTAAACGGATATTGAAGTTAAATGTTTCTCATTTAAGAAAGCTATTTGAGATATGGAGCAAAACAGCGAAGACTCCCAGGGGAATAGAAACGGAGTTGGCTTTCCAACTCCGTTTCGAGTGAAGTGCTGAGATCCACTCGGGCGAAGTGTAACGAGCACGAGTTAGCTCAGCTCGAGCCCCCAGGAAAGCACAGCTGTTTTGAGCAATATCGGTTTTCACTTTATTTTTTCAACAAGCCAAAAATCCTAGGAGCAATAGCTTCCGGGATTTTTTTGCCTTATTCTTGACCTTCAACCATAATATACGATAAAATAATAATTACTTTATTACATTAGCGAACTAAAGTAAAATATCCATAAATAGGAAGTGAATTTATGACAATCCAAATGTTCGAAAAACCGCTGGGCATGCGTGATGATTTTCCCTCAATCGTAAAAAGGAAGTCTAAGCTCAGCAAAGTGGGTATAAAGATAATGGAGCAATTCGGCTATGAGATGCTGCAGACGCCGAGTTTGGAATACTACGAAACAATCGGCAAGATTTCGGCAATCGCTGACAATCAATTATTCAAATTGCTGGATAATCAAGGGCAGACACTAGTGCTGCGGCCGGATATGACATCACCGATTGCACGCGTAGCCGCATCCAAATTATTAAAAGAGAAGATGCCTGTGCGGCTCGGCTATTATTCAAACGTGTTCCGCGCCCAATTGAGAGAAGGCGGACGCCCAGCGGAGTTCGAGCAGATGGGTGTCGAGCTGATTGGTGATGAATCACTGTACGCAGATGCGGAAGTCATTTTACTGGCGACAGAAATCCTCCGCGGCCTGAATGTCGGATCAGGACGCATCGTCATTGGCCACACACAATTGCTTCAGCAAGTATTACGGGGCTACGGACTTGATGACGCGCTCGCTGAAAAGCTGCGCGCTGAAATGGTGGCAAAAAACAAGGTGGCCTACGAAAATATGGTTGACAACCTGGTCGATGATACGGCTGCGAAAAATTCGCTTAAATTGATCATGAATACGACGCGTCTCGAAGACTGGGAGCAGTGGATCGATCAAACAGACACGGTTCAGCAGTCGCTTTATGAAGACATGAGTAAATTGAAAACCTTGCTTGACCGCAATGGTTTGGCGGATTTCGTCACTTATGACCTTTCGTTTACGAGCCATATGACGTATTACACAGGCATGGTTTTTGAAATCTACGGAGAAGGCAGCGGATTTCCGCTGGGGAACGGCGGCCGTTATGACGGCTTGATGAAGCAATTCGGATTGCATGTCGGGGCTACCGGCTTTGGCCTGCGTGTTGATCGGTTGCTGGAAGCAATGCCGGCTGAACAGGAAAATACGGAGCAAACCCTGATTTTATTTAATGAAGAAAATGAAGAGAATGCGCATATCGAAGCAAACAAATTAAGAAAAGCGGGCGAAAGAGTGACACTTCAATTCGCTTCAGCTGTAAAAGCCCAGGAAGAGTTCAGTTCACTGTTCTCAAAAGTGATTCGAATGGACGGTGAAGAAAATGGATAAATTGACGATTGCGATGCCGAAAGGCCGCATCTTTGAGGAAGCTTATGAACTGCTTGTTAAGGCGGGATTTGATTTGCCGGAGGAATTGGACGACTCCCGGAAATTGATAGTGGAAGCGCCAAATGAAGGATTCCGGTTTATTTTGTCGAAACCGATGGATGTGCCTGTTTATGTGGAGCATGGCGTCGCCGATATCGGAATTGCCGGCAAAGATGTGCTTCTTGAGCAGGCGCGTGATGTACATGAGCTGCTGGATCTCGAAATCAGCCGCTGCTATATTGCGACTGCCGGTTTGCCGGATACGAAAATGGATGAGATGACTCCGCGTATTGCCACGAAATATCCGGATATCGCTTCTCAATTTTTCCGCAGCCGGGGGGAGCAGGTTGAAATCATCGAGCTGAATGGTTCGATCGAGCTGGCACCTATGATCGGTTTGGCGGAACGGATTGTCGATATTGTTTCGACAGGCAAAACCCTGAAAGAAAATGGATTGGTTGAATACGATAAAATTACAGACATCACTTCACGGCTTATTGCGAACCCGGTCAGCTACAGGCTGAAACAGAAGAGGATCGATGAAATCGTGGAGCGTTTAAGAAAGTAGGCGTTAATATGAACATCACACGATTGTCGTCGGCGGTTTCAATTAGAAGAACTGGTGGAAATGCGACGGCCGATCAATTAGAGGCGGTAAAAGCAATTATCCGAACGGTCCGAAGCGAAGGTGACGCTGCATTGATCCGCTTTGCGAAAAAATGGGATCAGGCGGAATTGACCGATTTGCGGGTGTCCCGGCAAGAAATTGAGCAAGCAGTAAAACGGTTTGATCCGCAATTATTAAGTGATCTTGCAGAAGCTGCTGAAAATATCAGGGCATACCATGCAAACCAAAAGCAGGAAGGATATAAAGTAATCCAGACGAACGGTTCTTATGTCGGCCAGCGGGTGACGGCCATTGAATCAGCCGGCTTATATGTTCCAGGCGGCACGGCAGCGTATCCTTCCTCGGTGCTGATGAATGTCATACCGGCTCAAGCGGCAGGCGTCCAAAGAATTGTGCTGATGTCACCTCCCGCAGCAGACGGTTCGCTGTCGGACGGTGTATTAGCGGCAGCACATATTCTTGGCATTGAGGAAATCTATAAATCCGGCGGAGCACAGGCGATTGCGGCATTGGCTTATGGCACTGAATCCATTTCACCGGTCGATAAGATAACCGGGCCGGGCAATATCTTCGTGGCGCTGGCCAAAAGCGAAGTGAATGGGGACGTGGCAATCGATATGATTGCAGGTCCGAGTGAAATTGCCATCATAGCCGATGCAACGGCTTATCCGGACGAAATCGCTGCAGATCTGCTGTCGCAGGCTGAGCATGATCCAATGGCGAGTGCGGTGCTGTTGACGACGGATGTAGCCTTGGCTAAAGCGGTGTCTGAAGAAGTGGAGAGACAATTGATGGAACTGCCACGGCAATCCATTGCCCGAGCGGCGATCGAGGATTTCGGTGCAATTTACCTCGGGGAAACAATGGAAGAACTGATAGCCGCGGCCAATCAATTGGCACCTGAGCACCTTGAAATCATGACAGCTAACGCAGTGGAAGATGCCGAAAAGGTTAAACATGCGGGCGCCATCTTCATCGGACGCTATTCTTCAGAGCCGATCGGTGATTATTTTGCCGGCACGAACCATGTATTGCCGACCAACAGCACGGCGAGATTTTCAAGTGCCCTGTCGGTCTATGACTTTTTAAAACGGACGAGCATCATCCATTACAGCGAGCAGGCTTGGCAGGACAATAAAGAGAAGATTGCCCGACTGGCCAGGCTTGAAGGTTTGGAAGCCCATGCACGGGCAGTGGAATCACGGCAATGGAAAAAGGAGAATCGGTGATGAGAAAAGCGGAATTGAAACGGAATACAAATGAAACAAAAATAGATATCGCATTTTCAATTGACGGAGAAGGCAAAGCAAATATAGAAACCGGTGTGCCGTTCATGGACCACATGCTGGACCTGTTCATCAAGCACGGTTTATTTGATGGGGACATTAAAGCGGATGGTGATACGCACATCGATGACCACCATACGACGGAAGATATCGGAATTGTACTGGGACAGGCTGTCAGAGAGGCGCTTGGCGATAAAAAAGGCATTCGCCGTTACGGTAATGCATTTGTGCCGATGGATGACGCGCTTGCACAGGTGGTCATAGATTGTTCGAATCGGGCTCACCTGGAGTTCAGAGGTGACATTCCGAATGAAAAAGTGGGCACATTTGATACTGAACTGGTTTATGAATTCCTATGGAAATTTGCGCTGGAATCACGCATGAATGTCCATGTTATCATCCATTATGGAAAGAACACGCACCACATCATCGAAGCTGTTTTCAAAGCTTTGGCACGCGCACTTGATGAAGCGACCCAAATAGACCCGCGGGTCAAAGGGGTGCCTTCGACAAAGGGGCTGTTGACATGATCATCGGAATCATCGATTACGGCATGGGCAATCTTTTCAGTGTCGAACAGGCATTGAAAAAACTCGATTGTACAGTCATTCTTTCCGATGACCCGGAAACGCTGCTGGAAGCGGAAGCGATTCTGCTGCCTGGTGTTGGGGCTTTTCCCGACGCGATGGAGCTGCTGGATTCAAAAGGATTGTCGGAATTCATCCGTTCGCTGCCTGAAAAGGGCATACCGCTGCTCGGAATTTGTTTGGGCATGCAATTATTATATGAAAACAGTTCAGAAGTGCGGCTGACAAAAGGTCTTGGACTGCTTAAAGGCAAAATCCGGCGTTTTGAAAAAGGGACCTACCGCATCCCGCATATGGGATGGAACCGCCTCGACTTTTCCACAATGCCATTTTGGCTGAAAAGCCTGCAAGTCGATACGCATGTTTATTTTGTGCATTCATTTTACGTTACGGAAGCAGAGGAAACGGAAATTTTTGCCTCAGCCGAATATGGCAATATCAATGTTCCGGGAGTTGTAGGCAAGGGACTTGTTACCGGAATGCAATTTCACCCGGAAAAATCAGGTGATTTCGGCCATTATTTATTGGAACAATGGATCGCGAATGTCAGGGGGAACAATAATGAGCAACTTTCAGATCTATCCGGCAATTGACCTGAGAGGCGGCAAATGTGTCCGCCTGTTCCAGGGGGATTACGGACAGGAAACGGTATACGGTGATTCGCCAGTCGAGATGGCGAAAAAATTCGCGGAAGCGGGAGCGGAATGGCTGCACATGGTCGACTTGGACGGCGCAAAGGCCGGTCATCGGATTAATGATGAATCTGTAATCGGAGCTGCAAAACTGGGCTTGAAAGTGCAAGTCGGCGGCGGTATCCGGACAGCTGAAGATATCCGTTTTTATCTGGACAATGGTATAGCCCGCGTCATTATCGGAAGTCTGGCAATTCGTGAACCGGAATTGGTTGTTTCTTTCATTGAAGAGTTCGGTGCAGACCGCATTGTGATCGGCATCGATGCAAAAGATGGACTGGCTGCCACAGAAGGCTGGACGGAAACATCTGTGCAGCCGGCTGCTGACGTCGCGCGTTTTTTTGTCTCAAAAGGGGCACGCCATTTTATCTACACTGATATCGCGACGGATGGAACGCTGGCGGGACCGAATATTGATGCCAACAAACAATTGGTCGAAGATGGTTCAGCAGAAGTCATCGTATCCGGCGGCATCGGCACTCTTAACGACGTGCTGAACGTCAAAGAGGCAGCTGGCAGCAGTTCGATTACCGGCGTCATTATCGGAAAAGCGCTGTACGAAGAGCGGTTTACACTGGAGGAGGCTTTGTCATGCTGACAAAACGCATAATTCCCTGCCTTGACGTGAAAGAGGGGCGAGTTGTAAAAGGGGTCAGTTTCGTTTCTTTGAGAGACGCCGGCGACCCTGTCGAACTCGCCAGATTTTATGACAAGCAAGGAGCCGATGAACTGACATTCCTCGATATTTCAGCTTCACACGAAGGAAAAGAGACGATGGTTGAAGTCGTGAAGATTGTCGCTAGTGAATTATCGATTCCATTCACAGTAGGCGGAGGCATTCGTACACTTGAAGACATCAAGCGCATGCTTCGCGCCGGTGCGGACAAGGTTTCATTGAATACAGCCGCTCTTGACCGTCCGGAATTGATCAAAGAAGGTGCTGACTTTTTCGGATCGCAATGCATCGTCGTAGCGATAGATGCCAAGTGGAACGGCAATGGGTGGGACGTCTACACACACGGCGGCCGCAATAAAACCGAATGGGATGCTGTGGAATGGGCGAAACGCAGTGTTGAACTTGGTGCAGGCGAATTGCTGCTGACGAGCATGGACAAGGATGGTGCTAAAAACGGATTTGATCTGGCTTTGACAAAAGCTGTAAGAGATGCAGTCGAAGTGCCCGTCATTGCCAGCGGCGGTGCAGGTAACAGGGAACATTTCAAAGAGGTTTTTGAAACAGTGGATGCCGACGCGGCGCTGGCCGCATCGATCTTTCATTATAAAGAAACAAGCATCGCAGAAGTGAAAGACTACCTGCGCACAGAAGGAGTGAATGTCAGATGACGCAATTGAACTTTGACCAGGACGGCTTAGTGCCGGTAATCATACAGGACAGTGAAACAAAGCAGGTGCTGACTTTAGCGTACGCTAATCAGGAAGCGATCGACAAGACGATGGAGAACGGGGAAACCTGGCTCTATTCAAGAAGCCGTCAGGAATTATGGAATAAAGGGGCGACCAGCGGGAATACACAAAAAGTAATTTCTGTGAAAGTGGATTGCGATGCCGACGCAGTGATCTATGAAGTGATTCCGAATGGACCAGCCTGCCATACAGGCGAACAGTCATGCTTCAATGAAACGATTTACGGAGAAAGCAAAACTTCAGCAGGAGATATGCTTGAAGAGCTGAAAGTATTGATCCGCAACCGCCAGAGCGAAATGCCGGAAGGCGCTTATACGACTTATCTTTTTAAAGAAGGCATCGATAAGATCTGCAAGAAAGTCGGAGAAGAAGCGGCGGAAGTGATCATTGCCGCGAAGAATCGTGACGCTGAAGAACTGTCGATGGAAACAGCTGACCTATTCTATCACGTAATGGTCCTGCTGCAGGAACAGGGAGTGGATCTGGACAAGGTGATGGCTGTTTTAAAGGAGCGCCACCAGACAAAAACCACAAGTAAATAAGTGCCGAATATGCTATACTTAAAGGATATTAAAGGGAAGGGCGATCAAGGTCGATCCTATAACTTTTTCGGAGGCTTATTTTGGAGAATAAAAAGAAAAACAATCACGAGAATGTACTGTCATTCATTCCTACAGGTGAATATTACTATAAGAAAGCGCTCAAGGAATTGCAGCGCGACAATTACCCGAAAGCTCATAAGTATCTGCAGCGGGCCACGGAATTAAGTCCGGAAGATCCGCTGATCATGATGCAGTTTGGCATTGTACTGATGGAGATGCAGGAATTTGAACAGGCAATGGACGTATTGCGGACAGCCCAGGAGCTGGATCCGGAAGAAACGGACATCCTGTTTTTCCTGTCTGAAGTACATGCCCATATGGGTTTATTTCTTGATGCACGGAAATACGCAAAAAGATACGTTGAAGCGGATGTGAATGGCAAATATGCGGAAGAAGCGATGGAAATCATCGATTTTGCCGAACAGGAAGATTGGCAGCTGCTGGATGATGAAGGTGAAGCGCAGGACAGCGAATACTTCTATCTTCAGGAAAAAGCCCGCCGACTGATGGAACAGGGTAATTTCACGGACGCCATCAGTATGCTGGAGGATCTGGTAGCCGATAAACCGGATTTCTGGGGAGCGCATAATAATTTGGCACTTGCTTATTTCTATATTGGTGAAACCGAAATGGCAAAGGCATTGCTGCATGATGTTCTGCGCAGAAACACGGGCAACCTTCATGCTTTGTGCAATTTAGCCGTCTTTCATTATTATGAAAAAAATGATGAATTGGATGATATATTGGAACTTCTTAAAAAGATCCAGCCATACGTGTTTGAACACCGTTATAAATTAGGGGCGACTTTTGCGCTTGTCGGTAAGTATAAAGAGGCTTACCGCTGGTTGAGAAGTTTGCAGAAAAGAGGTTTTGACGGAGATCCGGCATTTTACTTCTGGCTGTCACATGCCGCTTACCACTCAAACCATGAAGATGTGGCAAGGCAGGCATGGAAACAACTGACTGCGATGGACCCAGGCAAAGAAGGGTACGAGCCGTGGCAGGAGAATATGACAATGCCGCATTCCGACGCACTGGAGCATGACCGTGATTATCTGGTCGAGAAGTTGGACCACTCACATAGAAGTGAAAGATTGTACGGGATGTTCCTTCTTGGAAAATCATCACATAAACAGGAAATCATCGCGCATCCGAAATGGCTGAAAAGTGAGCAGCCGACCATTATTGAAACATTTATGCTGGGCTATGCTTTGGGGCACCCGTTTAAGGAAACAGTTCCTGAAGAACGGGCATTTCTGCGGGCGATGACAGCGACTGAAATCCTTTATGAAAAAGAAGGGATGGTAACCCAGCAGGGATCATATGCTTTTCAAATGTGGTTTATGCTGGTGGATAACGCCTTCCAGCGAAATTATCCGTTCAAAAATCCGAAGGCGCTGGCAGCTTCCGTGGATTATATGGTGAAGTCCTCAAGAGACCAAAGCATCACTAAAAAAGCGACTGCTGAAAATTACGGAATTTCAACAGCCACTTTGACAAAATACATCAATGAAATGATTGAATTTCTGCCATTGTTTGAGTCTTAAGCATAAAAGTTGATGCAACTGGCGGAATCTTATACGATTTAGCTATTGAATGTTAGGAGGACTTGACTATGACTGAAGCTGAAAAAATTTATGATGTAATTATCATCGGGGCTGGACCAGCCGGAATGACGGCGGCTGTATATACTTCCCGAGCTAATTTATCCACATTGATGATTGAGCGGGGAATCCCGGGCGGCCAAATGGCCAATACGGAAGAAATTGAAAACTATCCTGGTTTTGACCATATCCTTGGCCCAGACTTATCGACAAAAATGTTCGATCACGCCAAGAAATTCGGCGCAGAATATGCTTATGGCGACGTAAAAGGCATTGTTGACGGGGAAGAGTACAAAACCGTCACAGCGGGTTCGAAAGAATACAAAGCCAGAGCTGTCATCCTGACAACTGGTGCTGAATACAAGAAAATGGGCATCCCAGGCGAAACCGAACTTGGAGGCCGCGGCGTCAGCTATTGTGCAGTCTGTGATGGCGCGTTCTTTAAACAGAAAAACCTGATTGTAGTCGGAGGCGGAGATTCCGCAGTCGAAGAAGGTGTCTACTTGACACGTTTCGCCGATAAAGTGACTATTGTCCACAGAAGAGATGAGCTGCGTGCACAGAAGATCCTTCAGGACCGTGCATTCGCTAATGATAAAATCGACTTTATCTGGAGCCATACTGTAAAGGAAATAAAAGGTGACAATGGTAAGGTTTCCGGCGTAACTCTGGTTTCCACAAAAGATGGGGAAGAAACAGAAAAAGAAATCGATGGCGTATTCATCTACATCGGCATGCTGCCTTTGACGAAGCCATTTGCTGATTTGGGCATTCTAAACGACGAAGGTTATGTCGTGACAAATGAAAAAATGGAAACTTCAGTTCCAGGCATTTATGCGGCAGGCGACCTTCGCGATAAAACATTGCGCCAAGTAGTGACTGCTACTGGTGATGGAAGCATTGCAGCACAAGCTGCACAGCATTATATTGAAGAATTAGTTGAAAAAATCGGTCAAAACGTTTAATTTAATCCTTTCTTAATGTAGCTGTAATACATTTGACATGTATAAGAGGTATAGTAAGAATAGTAAATTGACCCCCTTTTTATAGAAGTTTTGAAAGGCTGTTTTCCGAATCCTCGGGAAGCAGCCTCTTTTTTTGTGCTTATAAAAGCGAGTGAACAAAATGTAGTAAAGAAGCCAGTTTGTATAAACGCTTCGTCGCTTTGGAAAGGGAAAAGACTATGCTCCTGCGCACTGCTCGTCGCAAAGGCGGGCCATCTCCGTATGGCTCAGCTTAGCTCCTTCTCTGGAGTCAACTTCTCGACAAGAAACAGCAAGAGAGATTTCTTTGTGAGCCAGCGAATTACAGAACCCCACTCGGGCGATGGCCCGAGTTAGCTTTGCCACAAAACAACCTTGCGTAGTAAAGGCAGCTCTTGACTCTTCAATACTTATCTCTCACTCATTTTAAAGTAATAACTTAGATGTGGAGCAAAACAGCGAAGACTCCCAGGTGAGCAGAAACGGAGTTGGCTTTCCAACTCCGTTTCGAGCGAAGTGCTGAGATCCACTCGAGCGAAGTGGAACGAGCTCGAGTTAGCTCAGCGCGAGCCACCAGGAAAACGGAGCTGTTTTGCGGAATATCGGTTTATATTTTTCATTCTCAACAAGCAAATTTGTATTCCTTTTCTTTTTTTGTCCAGACTCCAGTGGCCCCGTTCTTCGGGTCATAAGCCACTCTGGCTCTGCGGCAAAAGACGCCGCTCCGCCAGATCGTCTTATGCCTGTCAGAGCTAAACGGGCACTTCCGCTTTTCCTTTCTCCAGACTCCGGCGACCCAGCCCCTCGAGTCGCTTCGGTCTTGCCAGTAATGGCAAAGAACGCCATTACTTTCAAGTCCTCCAGCGCTTGTCGGGGCTAAACGGGTGCCGTCGCTTTTCTTTTTTTGCATGACACGCCAGGAAAGTTGTATAATGGAGAAAGTTTATAATAGATACGGAGTGTCGAGTGTGCAGCGAATCGCAAATTTATTAGTTATTAAAAATGGCAAGGTCCTGTTATTGAAAAAACCCCGACGCGGTTGGTACGTTGCACCCGGCGGAAAGATGGAAGCCGGGGAGTCCGTGTATGAAGCGGCAATCCGTGAATTTAAAGAAGAAACGAACGCAGAACCTTTGGACACCCATGTCAAAGGGATCTACACCATGATGATTGAAGATGAAGGCGAAGTGGTCGATGAATGGATGCTCTTTACATTTGTCGCCCATGATTTGAATGGAACCCCTTTTGTTGAAACAAGAGAAGGTATACTGGAATGGCATCCGATTGAAAGCCTGGCGACATTGCCGATGGCAGAAGGCGACCGTACCAATTTGATGTTCGCCGTAAGCAAGCCGGGTGTCCAATATGGAACCTTCCATTATACGATGGAATTCGAACTGCTGAAAGAAATGATACAAACTTCAACAGAAGAGGTGAACCGCCAATATGGACAATAAAACAGAAGAAACAGAATTGATCGTCATCACCGGAATGTCGGGTGCCGGTAAGACGGTAGCCATCCAAAGCTTCGAAGATCTCGGCTTTTTCACCATTGATAATCTTCCGCCGGCTTTGCTGCTGACATTCATCAAATTGATGCGCGATTCGGGGAAATCGATGAAGCGGGTTGCAGCTGTAATGGATTTGCGGGGAGGCGACTTTTTCGACAGCCTCGTCGACGCCATCGATAATCTGTCAAAAGAACCGAAAGTATCTGTAACGATTCTGTTTTTGGATGCAGACAATCAAACACTGGTCAGCCGCTACAAGGAGACGCGCCGTTCACATCCTTTATCACCTGGTGGACTGGTTCTTGGAGGCATCAAGAAGGAACGCGATATGCTGAATGACCTTCAAGGCCGTGCAAAATATATCTACAACACTTCACAGATGAGTCCCCGTGAACTTAAAGAAAGAATCATAACCGACTTCTCCACCCACACAAGCAACGTCTTTACGGTGAACGTCATTTCATTCGGATTTAAACATGGGATCCCGATTGATGCCGATCTGGTTTTCGATGTCCGATTCCTGCCGAATCCATATTATATAGAAGACTTAAAACCGTTATCGGGACTTGATGAACCGGTCTCAAGCTATGTACTCCAATGGAATGAAACACAGATGCTCATCGAAAAATTAACCGATCTTCTTCAATTTATGATTCCCCGGTATAAAAACGAAGGCAAGGCGCAACTCGTCATCGCGTTCGGATGTACCGGCGGCCAGCATCGTTCAGTCACCTTAGCGGAGTATTATGGAAAACTTTTTGGTGAAAAAAATAAAACCATTATTACGCATCGTGATGTCAAAACGAGAAAGGTCTGAGTGCATGGAAAAGGAAACCCAACGTAAAAAACTGGTCATTATCGGCGGGGGGACCGGATTATCCACATTGCTGCGGGGGCTGAAAAAGCTTCCGCTGGATTTGACTGCGATTGTCACGGTCGCAGATGATGGAGGCAGTTCAGGCAGGCTCCGCAACGATCTTAATATTCCGCCGCCAGGGGATATACGGAATGTCATGGCTGCGTTGTCCGATGCAGAACCATTAGTAGCGGAGATGTTCCAATACCGTTTCAGTAAATCGATCGACCTCGGCGGCCATTCACTCGGAAATCTGATGCTGGCAGCATTGACGGATTTAACGGGTGATTTTTCACATGCGGTAAGAGAAATGAGCCGTGTGTTAAGTGTCAATGGCACAGTCATACCGGCTGCAAATCAGATTGTCACGTTAAATGCGGAATTCGAAGATGGGACGATCGTCAGCGGAGAGTCAAAGATTCCGGCTTATTTACAGCCGATTAAACGTGTCTTCATCGAACCGGTCGATGTCAAGACTTTGCCCGATACCATAACCGCTATCCGCCAGGCGGATATTATCGTTATTGGTCCGGGCTCGCTTTATACGAGCATTCTTCCGAATTTATTGGTTAAGGATATAAAGAAAGAGCTGCTGGCAGCGGAGGGCAAGAAAATTTACATTTGCAATCTGATGACACAGGCTGGCGAGACGTATATGTACTCAGCATCCGATCACATTCAGGCATTGTATGACCATGTCGGGGAGCCCTTTTTGGATGCAGTGCTCCTGGACAAAGCGGAAATGCCGTCTAATGTAGTTCAGCTATATGAGCAGGAACGGGCAAGGCCGGTGGCTTACGATGAAGACCGTCTGTCAGAATTCGGTCTGGAAATTCACCGGGAAGACATCGCCAATATTTTTGAGAATGCGGTTCGCCATGAACCAAGAAAAGTGGCGGAATGGCTCTTCCACTATGCTGGAGGCCAAATGAAAGAAGATACGAAACTTCGGTTTTTTTAAAGGGTTGAAAGGAGGGGAATGAATTGTCGTTCGCTTCGGAAACAAAAAAAGAAATGACGCAAATTGAAGTGGATGAATGCTGTGGCAAGGCTGAATTATCGGCATTGATCCGGATGAATGGCACGCTGTCTTTCTCAAGCAGGCAATTAAGCGTAGACATACAGACAGAGAACGCAGCGATTGCCCGCCGGATCTACACATTATTGAAACGCTTCTATACACCATATCCAGTGGAATTGCTGGTGCGGAAAAAGATGCGTTTAAAAAAGAACAACGTTTATATTTGCCGGATTCGGGATGGCTCCAAACATATTCTCGAAGATTTATTGATCATCACGGAAGGCTTTCAATCCCAGCAGGAAATTGATAAGAAGCTGATCGAAAAGAATTGCTGTAAACGGGCATATCTGCGCGGAGCTTTTTTAGCTGGAGGTTCTGTCAATAATCCGGAAACATCCTCTTATCATCTTGAAATCTATTCATCGGATCGGGATCATGCGGACTCCCTTACAGAATTGATGAACTTTTTCCATCTGAACAGCAAGACCATCGACCGGAAAAAGGGCTTTGTCACCTATTTGAAAGAAGCTGAAAAAATTTCTGACTTTCTTAGCATCGCCGGAGCGCACTCAGCTTTACTGAAATTCGAAGATGTTCGGATTATCAGGGACATGCGGAACAGCGTCAACAGACTGGTCAATTGCGAAACAGCCAATCTGAATAAAACCATCGATGCGGCTCTTCGCCAAGTGGAAAATATCCGCTTTATCGATTCAGTCATCGGCGTGGAACAGCTGCCCGACCGCCTGCGTGAAATAGCCAGGCTGCGTGTTGAGTATCAGGATGTTACACTGAAGGAGCTCGGTGAAATGGTTTCAACCGGTAAAGTCAGCAAATCCGGTGTCAATCACCGTCTTCGGAAGATTGACGAAATCGCTGAATCATTGAGAAAAGGCGAAACGATCGGCGGTTAACTGCCGCGGTTCTTTCATATAAAGAAATAGAGACATTTTTCCAGCAGTACAGTCAATTTTCTGAGGAGGATATGCATGGTTGAGAAACAAGTGAATGTTCAATTGAAATCAGGTTTACAAGCAAGACAGGCAGCGTTATTTGTTCAGGAAGCAAATAGATATAATTCAGATGTCTACCTTGAAAAAGAGGAAAAGAAAGTAAATGCAAAAAGTATTATGGGCATCATGAGCCTGGCAATCAGTAAAGGGACCGCTGTAACGATTTCAGCGGATGGCTCTGATGAAGAGTCCGCGGTTGAAGCACTGGCCGCGCTGATCGAAAAAGAAGCATAAGAAAACCCCGCAGCTCAATGCTGCGGGGTTTTGACTTTAAGATTAGATATCTTCTTTTGTATGGCCATCAGGCAATTTGCTGCGCGTGATGATTTGATCGATCAAGCCGTATTCAAGAGCGCGTTCTGCAGTCATGAAGTTATCGCGGTCAGTATCTTTCGAGATGACTTCAAGCGGTTGGCCAGTGCGTTCTGACAGGATCTGATTCAATTTTTCACGCAGGAACAAGATACGTTTTGCTGCAATCTCGATTTCGGTAGCTTGGCCTTGTGCACCGCCAAGAGGCTGGTGGATCATGACTTCAGCATTCGGAAGCGCATATCGTTTGCCTTTTGTACCTGCTGCAAGAAGGAAAGCACCCATTGAAGCTGCCATCCCGATGCAGATTGTCTGAACATCCGGACGGATGAATTGCATCGTATCGTAGATAGCCATACCGGCTGTAATGCTGCCGCCCGGGCTGTTAATGTAGATGGAAATATCTTTGTCAGGATCTTCGGCTTCTAGGAACAGAAGCTGTGCAACGATTGAGTTGGCAACGTTATCGTCGATGCCGCTGCCGAGCATGATGACACGGTCTTTCAACAAACGCGAGTAAATGTCATAAGCGCGCTCGCCTCGGCTCGTCTGTTCAATTACTGTTGGAATTAAATTCATAGAAAATCCTCCTTGTGTAAGTGATAACATTCAGCACTGAAATACATTTCAGCTGTATTATTATCATACACATCTTGGTCAATGAAGGTCAAATCTAACGAATTGAAAATATCAACTTGATAAGTACCGCCATATTTTGTATACTGGTAAAGTCGCTAAGATAGAAACGCCCTCGTAGTGTAATGGATAACACCCAAGATTCCGATTCTTGTAATGGGGGTTCGATCCCCTCCGAGGGCATATTGACTCAACCCGCTTTGCCATTTATGGCGGAGCGGTTTTTTTTATAGACAATCTTAAATAATCGATATTCCGCAAAACAACTTGCTTGCCGCGGGCTTGCAAAAACCCGTGCTCCTGCATCGCTGCGCTAGCTTCGTCGCAAAGAGCCGGCCTTGCAGGCTACGGCCAACTCTTAGCTAACTTGGACTCGTTCCACTTCGTCCAAGTGGATCTCAGCACTTCGCTGGTCCCGCAGGCAAGGTTTTCTGTGCTGTTTTGCTCCCTATCTTAGATACTTGTTCAGCAAAAATAATTATCCCAGCGCCAGCGCGGCTCAGGACGGAGCGGAGCAATAAGACGAGTGTTCTTCTCGGCTTATTGCGGGAGCTTAGTCCAAAGCGCCGAAGCGAAATATCGAGTACTACGAACTATATGTAATCCTAATAAGAAAGAAGGCCAATCATGCTGACACTTTACACCCGACCGAATTGCCCTCTTTGCGAAGAGGCGAAACTGATGCTCAAGCTGGTGCAGGAAGATTTTCCGCTTGAGTTTAAAGAAGTGAATATAGAAGAGGATGACCGGCTGCATGAAAAATACATGCTGATGATTCCGGTTCTGGAGCAAGATGGGGAAGTATTGATATATGGCAATATCGGTTATGCCGAAATTCTGGAAGCGTTGGATTACTGACGCTTCTTTTTTGTTGCATTCAGATTTATTATTAGGTAGAATGAATTTAGTGGGACGGAAAATTACCTAGCGGGATAAATTTCGTCCAGCTGGAATGGAGTGAATCTATGGATGCTTTATCTTCAGCACAGAATAAACTGTTGCCGGAAATGTCCGTGCTCCTGAAAAAACGTTATCAGATCCTGCAGACCATCAATCAGGAACAGCCGATTGGCAGGAGAACCTTGAGTGAATTTTCCGGAATGACGGAACGCGATATCCGAAAAGAAACGGATTTGCTGCGCGAACAGCAATTGATCGAGATGAAATCTGCCGGCATGGTGATCACCAGGCAAGGCGAGGAAGTCCTCGATTCCTTGAAATCCTTTATGCAGAAGCTGACAGGAATCGCTGATCTGGCAGACAGATTGAAAAAGCATTTGGGAATTTCGGATGTCATCGTAGTTCCTTTGGATTCTGATAAAGCAGTGACTGTTAAACATCAGATCGGTAAAGAGGCTGCACGTCTTCTTGAAGCGAATTTCATCGGTGAAACCAAAGTTGCCGTAACCGGGGGCAGTACAATGGCGGCAATCGCCAAAGAACTGAAAGGCGATAAAGCTTATCCCTCTTTGCAATTCATTGCAGCACGCGGTGGACTGGGAGAAGATGTTCTGCATCAGGCGAATACTATTGCATCCGCTTTTGCTGAAAAAACCGGCGGTTCATTTAAAACCCTGTATTTGCCCGATCATCTCAGCGAAGAAGCATATGCGATGATGATGAAAGAGCCGCTCATCAAGGAGATGATGGACCTTTATGAACAGACGGATCTGGTTGTGCATGGAATCGGCAATGCCGAAGAGATGGCTTTAAGGCGTCAGTCAACCGAAGAAGAAGTTCAGATGATAACTGAAGGCGGTGCCGTCAGTGAAGCATTTGGCTATTATTTCGATGCAGAAGGCAATGTTGTTTACCGCATCCGTTCAGCGGGAATCCAATTGGAACAAGTGCATAAAGCTCCAGTGATCATTGCAGTAGCTGGTGGGCACTCGAAAGCGAAAGCGATACTTTCTTATTTCAAAAATGCACCTGAACGATCAGTGCTTGTAACTGATGAAGGTGCTGCGACAGAAATTAATAATCTTATAGAAAACCTAGGAGGAAATTGATATGACTTTAAAAATGGCGATTAACGGCTTTGGCCGCATTGGACGTATAGTATTCCGTGAAGCATTGGCAAACCCTGAAGTGGAAGTAGTGGCAGTAAACGATCTGACAGATGCAGCGATGCTTGCACATCTTTTGAAATACGACTCAATCCACGGCACCCTGGATGCAGAAGTTTCTGCAAGCGGCGAAAACATTGTCGTAAACGGCAAAGAAATCAAAGTATTCTCTGAAAAGGACCCAGCACAATTGCCTTGGGGTGAACTGCAGGTTGACATCGTCCTGGAATCTACAGGAATTTTCACAACAGAAGAAAAAGCTTCGAAACATATTGAAGCAGGCGCTAAGAAAGTCATCCTTTCAGCACCTGGCAAAAATGGTATGAAGATGCTTGTTATGGGCGTCAACGAAGATTCTTATAACCCGGAAGAGCACCATGTCGTTTCAAATGCATCGTGCACTACAAACGGTTTGTCTGGAATTTCTAAAGTCCTTAACGATAAATTCGGCATCAAGAAAGCCATGATGACGACAATCCACTCATACACAAACGACCAAGCTTTGCTTGATGCACCACACTCCGACTACCGTCGTGCGCGTGCAGCAGCAGAGTCGATGATCCCAACGACAACTGGCGCAGCGAAATCAGTTGCAAAAGTCCTGCCGGAACTTGAAGGCAAAATCGATGGCATGGCAATCCGTGTACCAACACCTAACGTTTCACTAATCGACCTGGTAGCTGAACTTGATACAGATGTTTCTGTTGAAGAAGTGAACCAAGCGCTTAAAGAAGCGACTGAAAACGAGCTTAAAGGCTACCTGGCATACAGCGAACTTCCACTTGTGTCTCGTGATTATAACGGCAACACAGCTTCAGCAACAGTTGACGGATTGTCTACAATGGCACTTGGCGGAAACATGGTCAAAGTCCTTGCATGGTACGACAACGAATCAGGCTATTCTGCACGCTGTGTAGACTTGGCTGTATATATGTACAACAAAGGGCTGTAATCCCAAAATCATAGCTTAATTACCAATGAACCTCTATAATAAAAGAGGGTAAAAGGGGTGGGGAATTTACCCCACCCCTTATTTTTTTGAATACAAATAGGAGGTATTTTCATGCTGCAGAAAATGACCATGAAAGATTTGGATTTGAAAGGAAAGCGCGTATTTTGCCGCGTCGATTTCAACGTACCGATGAAAGACGGAGAAGTGACGGATGATACACGGATCCGGGCAGCTGTTCCGACCATCGAATATTTGGTTGAAAATGGGGCGAAAGTGATATTGGCAAGCCATTTGGGGCGCCCAAAAGGCGAAGTCAATGAGGAAATGAGGCTGGCCGCGGCCGGATCGCGGTTAAGTGAATTGCTACATAAAGAAGTGAAAAGCCTGAAAGAATCAATCGGGGAGTCGGTTGAAAAAGAAATTGGGGAAATGCAGCAAGGCGACATTATCCTTTTGGAAAATGTCCGTTTCCATGCAGGTGAAGAAAAGAACGACGATACGTTGGCAAAATCCTTTGCTGAACTCGCAGACGTGTTTGTGAATGACGCTTTCGGAGCAGCACACCGTGCGCACGCTTCTACAGCAGGCATTGCAAAACATCTTCCTTCCGTTTCAGGACTTTTGCTTGAAAAAGAACTGGACGTGCTTGGAAAAGCATTGTCTGAACCAGAACGGCCATTTACCGCTATTATTGGCGGAGCTAAAGTGAAAGATAAAATTGGTGTCATCGATCATTTATTGGATAAAGTGGATAATCTTTTGATCGGCGGCGGCTTGTCATACACATTCATCAAAGCGCAAGGCCATGAAATCGGCAATTCGCTCGTGGAAGAAGATAAATTGGAGCTGGCACGATCTTTCATCCAAAAGGCTGAAGAAAAAGGCGTGAAATTCTATCTGCCTGTCGATGCTACAGTTGCAGACGAGTTTTCAAAAGACGCGGAAACCAAACAAGTGAAGATTGAAGAGATCCCTTCAGATTGGATGGGTCTTGATATCGGACCTGAAACCGCAAAATTATATGCGGATGTCATCAAGAATTCGAAATTGGTCATCTGGAATGGGCCGATGGGAGTTTTCGAAATGGAGCCATTCGCAAACGGCACACGTTCGGTTGCTGAGGCCATGGCTGAAACAGAAGCATACACAGTCATCGGCGGCGGAGATTCCGCAGCCGCAGTTGAAAAGTTCAATGTAGCTGACAAGATGGACCATATCTCGACAGGCGGCGGAGCATCGCTTGAATTCATGGAAGGCAAGGAATTGCCTGGTGTCACTGCATTAACTGATAAAAAATAAAATTTTTTTACAATAGTCAGTTCGAAAATCAGAAAGGGAGTGTCTGTTTGAGAAAACCGATTATCGCTGGAAACTGGAAAATGTATAAAACAGCTGCTGAAGCAAAAGCGTTCGCAGAGGAAGTAAAAACAGCAGTTCCATCGGCTGACAAAGTTGATGCCGTTATCTGTGCACCTGCTTTATTTCTTCAAGGTTTAGTGGAAGCCGCTGAAAACACGGATTTGAAAATCGGCGCACAAACAATGCATGCAGAAAAAGAAGGGGCGTTTACCGGAGAGATCAGCCCTGTGCAATTAAAAGATCTGGGTGTGGAATATGTTATTATCGGCCACTCGGAACGCCGTCAATACTTCAATGAAACTGATGAATCGGCGAACAAGAAAGTACTATCGGCTTTTGAGTTCGGTTTGAAACCGATTTTATGTGTCGGTGAATCGCTTGAACAACGCGACAACGGCGATACCGGCAATGTAGTGGAAGCGCAAGTGGAAAAAGGCGTGGCTCAATTATCCGCTGAACAAGTTGCTGAACTGGTGATCGCGTACGAACCGATCTGGGCGATTGGCACGGGTAAAACCGCTACATCAGAAGACGCCAACGATGTATGCGGCGTGATCCGCAACAAGATCGAATCCATTTACGATGAAGAAACAGCTGGTGCAATCCGCATCCAATACGGCGGCAGCGTTAAACCGGCGAATATTGAAGAACTTTTGAATATGGAGCATATTGACGGTGCTTTGGTTGGAGGAGCAAGTCTCGAAACTGAGTCGTTCCTCAAATTATTGGAGGCTGGTGCAAATGCGTAATACGGAAAACCCGGTGGCTTTGATCATCCTGGATGGCTTCGGCTGCCGAAAAGAAACGTTCGGCAACGCAGTGGCTCAGGCTAAAAAGCCGAATTTCGATAAACTATGGAATAATTATCCGCATGAACTGTTGACTGCTTCAGGCGAAGCGGTCGGTCTGCCGGATGGCCAAATGGGGAATTCGGAAGTGGGACACTTGAATATCGGCGCAGGAAGAATCGTCTATCAAAACCTGACCCGTATCAATAAATCGATCAGGGATGGGGATTTCTTTCAGAATACAGCATTTCTGGAAGCTATCGCCAAAGCGAAGTCGAACGGATCAGCCCTCCATCTGATGGGCTTACTGTCAGACGGAGGCGTTCACAGCCATTATGAACACCTTTTCGCTTTATTGGAACTGGCCAAACAGCAGGGGCTTGAAGAAGTTTATGTACATGGATTCCTGGATGGCCGCGATGTCGGGCCGCAAACCGCATTGCAGTACATCGAAAGAACGGAAGAAAGAATGGCTGAAATCGGTGTAGGTAAATTCGCATCGATCAGCGGCCGCTATTATGCCATGGACCGTGATAAACGCTGGGACCGTGCAGAAGTTGCCTATCGTGTATTAGTGGATGGCACCGGACTTAATGCTTCCACTGCAAGTGAAGGAGTCGTTCAATCTTATGATCAGGGAGTAATGGACGAATTCGTAGTGCCGTTTTATATAGAAGAAAACGGCGAACCTGTAGCGACAATCAGATCGGAAGACTCTTTGATTTTCTTCAATTTCAGGCCGGACCGTGCAATTCAGCTGACATCGACATTGATCACAAATGAATTTAACGGCTTCCCATTGAGTCCAAACCACCCCATTGACTTGACGTTTGTGTCATTCACTTCCTATAGTGATGTCCTGCCGACAAGGATCGCTTTTGAATCACTCAATCTTGAAAACACGTTGGGAGAAGTGATTTCAGCGAACGGGCTGACGCAATTAAGAATTGCGGAAACTGAAAAATATCCTCATGTCACCTTCTTCATGAGCGGTGGCAGGGAGAATGTATTCCCAGGTGAAGAACGGATTCTTGTGGATTCACCTAAGGTGGCGACATACGATCTGCAACCGGAAATGAGCGCATATGAAGTCACTGACAAACTTGTCGAAAAAATAGAAGCAGAGGCTCATGATGCAATCATCCTTAACTTTGCCAATCCGGATATGGTCGGGCACAGCGGATTATTGGAGCCGACCATCCAGGCAATTGAAGCTGTGGATGAATGTCTCGGACGAATCATCGAAGCATTGCGCGCAAAAGGCGGAACGGCAATTGTTACTGCCGATCATGGTAACTCCGATGAGGTGCTGACGATTGAGGGCTTGCCGATGACGGCGCACACAACCAATCAGGTGCCGGTCATCGTGACCAGATCAGGTTTAGAACTGAGAACGGACGGCATTCTGGCCGACCTCGCGCCAACCGTATTGAAATTACTGGATATCGAACAACCGGCAGAAATGACCGGAAAATCACTATTTTAAAGGGAGCTGTTTATATTGCCAATCATTACAGATATTTTAGCACGCGAAGTTCTTGACTCACGTGGGAATCCGACAGTAGAAGTTGAAGTTTTCACTGAAAGCGGCGCTTTTGGACGCGCAATCGTACCATCCGGTGCATCTACTGGTGAACACGAAGCAGTAGAATTACGTGACGGCGACAAAGGCCGTTACTTGGGCAAAGGTGTTCTGAAAGCAGTTGAACATGTAAACAATGAAATTGCTGAAGAACTTGAAGGGAACTACTCCGTTTTGGATCAGGTTTCCATCGACCAGGCATTGATTGAACTGGATGGCACTGAAAACAAGGGCCGTCTGGGAGCCAACGCAATTCTTGGCGTCTCCATGGCTGTAGCCCATGCAGCAGCAGATTATCTGGACCTTCCGCTTTATCAATATCTTGGAGGATTCAACGCGAAGCAATTGCCGGTTCCAATGATGAACATCTTAAATGGCGGCGAACATGCCGACAATAACGTGGACATCCAGGAATTCATGGTTATGCCGGTTGGAGCTGAATCTTTCCGCCATGCACTGCGCATGGGAGCTGAAATCTTCCATAACCTGAAAACGGTATTGAAAGAAAAAGGCTATAACACTTCTGTTGGTGATGAAGGCGGCTTCGCACCGAACCTTGGTTCGAACGAAGAAGCTTTGGAAACAATCATGACAGCAATCGAAAAAGCCGGTTATAAGCCAGGGGAAGATGTACTTCTTGCAATGGATGTAGCGGCTTCTGAAATCTACAATAAAGAAAAAGGCATTTACACTCTTGCCGGTGACAATACGACGAAAACTTCAGCTGAAATGGTCGACTGGTACGAAGAGCTTGCAAACAAATACCCGATCGTTTCAATCGAAGACGGTTTGGATGAAAATGACTGGGACGGCTTTAAATTATTGACGGACCGCATTGGTGAAAAAGTACAGTTGGTCGGAGATGACTTGTTCGTAACGAACACGAAGAAACTCGCTCAAGGAATCGAGCAGGGAATCGGCAACTCAATCCTGATCAAAGTAAATCAAATCGGTACATTGACTGAAACCTTCGATGCAATCGAAATGGCTAAGCGCGCTGGCTATACTGCTGTCATCAGCCACCGTTCAGGTGAATCTGAAGATGTAACAATTGCGGACATCGCTGTTGCGACAAATGCCGGACAAATCAAGACAGGTGCTCCGTCACGTACGGACCGCGTTGCGAAATACAACCAATTATTGCGCATCGAAGATCAATTGCACGATACTGCTAAATACCTCGGCGTGAAAACTTTCTACAACTTGAATAAATAGAACAAAAGAGGCATTGCCTCTTTTTTCTATTGCTATTGTCATAGGTCGCAATTTTTGGTAAACTTATTCTTGTTGTGAAGGTTTTATTCAGGAGGTGGAATTTATGCATACGTTGTTAATGACATTACTCGTCATCGTATCGCTCGCATTAATCGTTGTCGTATTATTACAATCAGGTAAAAGTGCAGGTCTTTCAGGAGCCATCTCCGGTGGAGCTGAGCAACTTTTCGGCAAGCAAAAAGCACGGGGACTTGATCTTGTCCTTCATCGTGTAACGATTGTACTTGCTGCCTTATTCTTTATTTTGGCTATCGCCGTAACGAAAGTATAATGTAGATGACTAAATCGCCTGACCAATAAACTGGTTGGGCGTTTTCTTTTATAAATTACTATAAAACGTTATATACCGATATTCCGCAAAACAGCTCCGCGTTCCTGGGGGCTTGCGCTGAGCTAACTCGTACTCGTTTCACTTCGTCCGAGTGGATCTCAGCACTTCGCTCGAACTGGAGTTGGAAAGCCAACTCCAGTTCTGATCCCCTGGGAGTCTTCGCTGTTTTGCTCCATATCTAAACTATATATATAAATTGAATAGACATGTTATTTTCTTTGATTGTAGTGGAAGGTGGCGAAGGGCAAAGAGGTGCTTCTGCATCGCTATGCTGCTTCGTCGCAAACGATTTGCGCAAGCGCAAACCGTTTCCTGCGGGAATAAGAGCGTGTCCTGAGACCCCACAGTGAGCGAAGCGAATGAGGAGGCTCAGGCCGCTCTCCGCGGCGTCCGCCTGGGACGTAAATCAGAATATTGATATTAATTTCTGGAGGGATTTGCATGAGGATTACACCGCCAAAACCATTTTTCTTCAAAGCAGGACCACGGGCGGTACTGCTGCTTCACGGCTTTACCGGCAATTCCGCTGATGTGCGGATGCTTGGGCGTTTTCTTGAAAAGAAAGGGTATACATCTATTGCCCCACATTTGGAAGGGCACGGAGTGGAGCCTGAAAAATTAGTGAAAAGCGGACCGGAAGGCTGGTGGCGGGAAGTTGAACAGGCTTACCAGCAACTGAAAGATGAAGGCTATACGGAAATTGCAGTCGGTGGATTGTCGCTCGGCGGCGTATTATCACTGAAAGCAGGGTATACATTCCCTGTGAAGGGCATATTTACGATGTGCTCACCGATGATCATGAAAACGACAGACCTTCTGTTTGAAGGGGTTATCAATTATGCCCGTAATTACAAAAAGCTTGAAGGAAAAGAAGACGATGTTATCGAAGAAGAAATACAGGGCTTGCGTGAACATGGCATGCCGTCTCTTTCAGACTTGCGCGATTTGGTGCAGGATGTTCGGAAGCATGCGGATCATGTCTATGCACCGACATTTGTCGTGCAGGGTTCGTTGGATAACGTTATTGATACCGATTCAGCTAATATCATCTATGATTCAGTTGAATCGTTTGATAAAAAGATTAAGTGGTACGAGAAATCAGGGCATGTAATCACCCTTGATAAAGAAAAAGAACAATTGCATGAAGATGTTTTGGAATTTCTCGAATCGCTCGATTGGAGCGTGTGAGAACGCCAGAAGGAGGAAATTTAATGGGAAATAATGAGATGTCATTGGACCAGCGTTTATTGGCTTTTATGCGAGAAGATGCTTATAAACCCCTGACTGTTCAAGAGATTGAAGAGCAATTCGGGTTTGAAGATGCTGATGAGTTTAAAGAGCTGGTAAAAACTTTAGTTAAATTAGAAGAAAAAGGATTATTGGTGCGTTCACGCGCCAATCGTTATGGGGTCCCTGAACGCATGAACCTGATGAGCGGAAAATTCATCGGCCATCCAAGAGGCTTCGGTTTTGTAGCTTATGATGAAGCTGGACAGGATGATATCTTCATCCCGCCGACAGAAGTCAACGGCGCGATTAACGGAGACAGAGTCATGGTGAGGATTTCTGAGTCATCAGGAGGAGATCGCCGTGAAGGTGCCATCATCCGCATTTTGGAACGCGGCACTACTCAAGTTGTCGGAACTTTCCAGGACAACCGTGGCTTCGGTTTTGTCATTTCAGATGATAAAAAGATGAATATGGATATTTTCATTGCCAAAGATGATACACTCGGTGCGATTGACGGCCATAAAGTGGTCGTGGAAATCACAGGCTGGCCGGAAGGCAGAAAGTCGGCTACCGGAATGGTCAAGCAGATTCTCGGACACAAGAATGATCCCGGTGTCGATATCCTTTCGATCATCCATAAACATGGCATCGAAGTTGAGTTTCCGCCGGCTGTATTGGATGAAGCAAATGCAGTCCCTGATGAAATCGATCCTGAAGATATAAATGACAGAAGAGATTTGCGCAATGAACAGATCGTCACAATTGACGGTGCAGACGCAAAAGATTTGGATGATGCTGTTCAAGTGGTGAAAATGGAAGATGGCACGTATAAACTCGGCGTCCATATTGCCGACGTCAGCCATTATATTACGGAAGGTTCAGAAATGGACCGTGAAGCCTATGACCGCGCGACGAGCGTATATTTGACTGACCGCGTGATTCCGATGATTCCCCATCGCCTTTCAAATGGGATCTGTTCTTTGAACCCGCAGGTCGACCGTCTGACCTTATCCTGCGAAATGATTTTCAATGACCAGGGCGAAGTAATTTCGCATGAAATCTTCCAGAGTGTCATCCGGACTTCAGCACGCATGACGTATACGGATGTATACGAAATTCTGGAACAGGACAACCAGGAATTGAAAGAGAAGTACAGTGAATTGGTGCCGATGTTCGAATTGATGAAGGAATTGGCAAGCATCCTTCGTGACAAACGCATGCGCCGTGGCGCCATCGATTTTGATTTTAAAGAATCGAAAGTATTGGTTGATGAAGACGGCAACCCGACGGATGTAGTCGTTCGCGAGCGTACGGTTGCAGAGCGCTTGATCGAAGAGTTCATGCTGGCGGCCAACGAAACAGTGGCGGAACATTTCCATCACATGGAAGTGCCGTCCCTTTACCGGATCCACGAAGATCCGAAGCCTGAAAAACTCCAGCGATTCTTTGAATTCGTAACGAATTTTGGTATCGTTGTAAAAGGTACCGGCAATGAAATCCATCCCCGTGCCCTGCAGGAAATCGTGGAATCGATTGAAGGCACACCGGAAGAACCGGTTATATCGACGATGCTGCTCCGTTCGATGCAGCAGGCGAAGTATTCAGCGGAAAGTCTTGGGCATTTCGGTCTGTCGACTGAATTCTATACCCACTTCACATCTCCGATCCGCCGTTACCCGGATTTGATCATCCACCGGCTGATCCGCACATATCTGATTGAGAAAGACCTTTCGAAATCGACGCTGATGCACTGGGAAGCCAATATGGATGATATAGCGACGCATACTTCTGAGCGTGAAAGACGCGCGGTGGAAGCTGAGCGCGATACAGACGCTTTGAAGAAAACCCAGTTCATGGCCGATAAGATCGGTGAAGAATTTACAGGAATCGTTTCTTCTGTGACCAACTTCGGTTTGTTCATTGAATTGCCGAATACAATTGAAGGGCTGGTCCATGTTTCCAATATGACGGATGATTTTTACCGTTTCGATGACCGCCAGATGATGATGATCGGTGAACGCAGCAACCGCCAGTTCCGAATCGGCGATGAAGTGGAGATCAAAGTCATCGGTGTCAAACCGGAAGAATCGGCTATCGATTTTGAAATTGTCGGCATGACGCAAAATGTCCGCCGCACAAGAAAAGACGCGCCGAAAGTCATCCGTGCTTCCAAAAAAGAAGGCGGAGGCAAAGTAGGGCGTGATGGCAAGAAACAAGACGGAGGACCGACCCGCAAGGGCAAGAATCCGAAAAAGAAATTCTATGAAGGCGCAGCGAAGAAGAATAAGCGCAAAAAGAAATGAGCAAGGAGCGGCTCACGGGCCGCTCTTTTCAACTAATTTGAGGTGGAATCAATGGCAAAAGGATCAGGCAATGTAATTGCCCAGAACAAAAAAGCCGGCTTTGATTATTTTATTGAAGAAACGATGGAAGCCGGGATTGTGCTGCAAGGCACGGAAATCAAGTCTGCAAGAAACGGCAAAGTGCAGTTGAAGGATGCTTTCGTCCGAATACGCGGCGGGGAAGCGTGGATTTCCAATATGCACATCAGTCCGTATGAGCAAGGGAATATCTTCAATCACGACCCGACACGATCACGGAAACTGCTGCTGCATAAAAAACAGATCCGGGAACTGGAATCCCATTCGAAAGAGCAAGGGGTCACGATCGTCCCTTTGAAGATGTATTTGAAGGACGGTTTCGCCAAAGTCCTGATTGGTGTGGGTAAAGGTAAGAAAAACTATGATAAGCGTGAAGATCTGAAGAAGAAAGACGCCAAACGGGAAATTGACCGTGCGATGAAAGAGCGCAGCCGTTAGGCTTGAAGTCTGACCTTCTTTGCCTTATAATGGGTTTATAACACAAGCACGATTGAGTCATACTCTCTCCGTGTCTTCTTATAATGAGGGGACGTTACGGATTCGACAGGGATGGCCAGGGCTTGGGTTGCGCGTCGGAGGGTCGGCTTCGTCATCAACGCACTTATAACAACTGGCAAAACAAACCAAAACCTAGCATTCGCAGCGTAAGCTCGGATCTGCTCTATGTATCCATCGCCCATGTGGCTATGTAGAGCTCAACTTTAGTGGGATACGGTCGGCAGTGCAACTTGAGCTGCCGGCAGGAGATTTTCAAGTTAGCGCACATGACGCCTGCTTATCGGCATAGTGCTGCGCGAAACTCAAATCGATAAGCTACACGCGTAGATGCTCAAGTAGCTGAATTTCTGGACGCGGGTTCGACTCCCGCCGTCTCCATAGATTTTATGGAGCTACATAAGAACGCCAAAACCTTTAAAAGGGTTTTGGCGTTTTTTCATTTCAACGAAAAGCAGGAACTCTTCTTATATAGAAGGAATTGTAATCATCAGAAGCAAAACTTTCATCAAAATAGGAGGGAAGCAAAATGGCAAAAGTAATCTGGGGCATGATCATGTCGGTTGATGGGTTCATCAATGATCGGCACGGAAGTTTGGGTAAATTGTACGCCAGTTTTGAGCCGAACGACGAAATCAATGCGGCGATGGGCAATACCGGAGCGGTTGTAATGGGTCGCAATAGTTTTGAGAGCACGGAAGACACGGATGCTTATGCAGATAATTATGAGTCTCAAGTGGCGTTGTATATATTGACTCATCATCCGCCTGCCAGGCATCCGAAAGAAAACGACAAGTTGACAATTACTTTTGTCACCGACGGAATCGAGAATGCCATACGCCAGGCAAAAGCCTCAGCCGGTGACAAAGACGTGGTGGTGCTCGGCGCGAATACAGGGCAGCAGGCGCTGAAAGCGGGACTGGTCGATGAACTGCAGATTGCGATTGCTCCGATACTTCTTGGAACAGGGCTCCGTTTTTTCGAACATCTGGATGACCTTGAGATTGAACTGGAAAAAATAAAAACGGTCGAGACGGGCAGACAGGTGGAGATATGGTACAAGGTAATTTGATTTATCGTGAGCAGACTCATCCCAAAATAATCTATTCTGTTTTAGTGATCAAAATGGCGGGTAGATAACTACTGTCAACAAATAGTAAATAGACATTTTGAGGAGGATTCGATGGAATATATTTATCTTGGCAACTCAGGTCTCCGGGTTCCTAAATATATACTGGGAACCATTCCTTTCAGTGGAACAAACGGTTTTGAAGCAGCGGGCAACGTGAAGGAAGATGAAGCGCGGCGGATGGTGGACATATCTCTGGAAGCGGGCATTAATATGTTTGATACTGCAAATTTATACTCGCAGGGAGATGCGGAAAAAGTTCTGGGTTCGGCGATCAAAGGACGACGGGACGAAGTGCTTCTGACATCAAAAACGGGATTTCCTCTGGGTGAAAATCCGAATGGCCAGGGAGCTTCACGCAATAACATCCTGACTTCCATTGATCAGTCATTGGAGCGTCTCGGCACGGATTATCTGGATTTATATTTTGTGCATTTATGGGACGGGCAGACGCCGGTCGAAGAGACGGTCGAGACGATGGACAGCCTGGTGAAATCAGGCAAGATCCGTCACTGGGGTGTTTCAAATTACAGCGGCTGGGCGCTTGCAAAAACGCATACTTATGCAAAACTGGCCGGGTTTATTCCGCCAATTACACAGCAGATCTATTATACGCCGGAAGCGCGTGAAGCGGAGTATGAACTGCTGCCGGCAGGTACCGAATTGGGTGTCGGTTCCATGATCTGGAGTCCGCTTGGTGAAGGATTATTGAACGGCAAAATCGGCAGGGATAAGGAAGCACCGGAAGATACGCGTCAAGGCGGCGGATGGCCGGAGCCTTGGGTGATGGACCAGGAGCGGCTTTACCAGGTGATTGACGCGCTGGAGGAAGTAGCTAAGAATCACAATGCCTCCGTGCCGCAAATCGCTTACTCATGGGTCAAGGACCGCCCGAACGTCGGACCGATTGTCATTGCAGCGCGAAATGAAGAGCAGCTGAGAGAAAATATTGCATCTTTTGACATTCAGCTGACGAAAGAAGAGCATGATAAGATCGAGTCAGTCGCGCGACCTACACCGATTTATCCGCATTGGCACCGGGCGATGAGTGCTCCGCAAATGGGCAGTCCGTCTGAAATCGGCTACTTACAGGCTTATAAAAAATCGATGGGGATGGACGATTAATATTACTGTCACGAATAAAAGGCACGACTGTGTTCCGAAATGGAAGCGGCCGTGTCTTTTATTATTTTCTCCTGATTAATTTTGTTCACCGACCCAACTTGTAATTATTGCTGCTGCTTGATGGGGATGATCCCATTGGAGCAGATGGGCAGACTCAGGAATTGAAAAGACTGTCACATCCTCGATCGACTCTTTCATTTGAACGATTCCTTTATTCCTTGCTTCGTTCAATTCCTTCGGCAGTTCTGCACGGATCAGGATGACGGGAACTTGTATATAGGGATAGGCATCAGTAAAAGGCTCTTCGAAAAAAGCTTTGATGATGGACAGGGCTGTGTGCTTCGACGCAATCAATCTGTATTGGCCGTCACGGCTTTTTGTAAAAATAGAGCGGACATATTGTTCTTTCCGGTCATTCCAATCTTGGGTGAAATTTCGATATTCATTAAAAATATCGGCTTCAGTTTGATAAATTGATCCATCCATATAGTTGCTCCATCCCGAATAGGCATAGTCAAAAGTCATTTCCGGCTGGTTTTGTGGAAACGTAAATGCGCCACCAAGCAGGATCAATCCCTGAACCTCATCAGGGAATTGACGAGTGAAATGCAATGCAACATCCGTTCCCCAGGAATGGCCCATGACAATATAAGGTTTTTGTATAATATGAGTAAGAACATAGTGCAGCCACTTCGCCAGATTTGAAAACAGATAGTCTTCTTCATTCGGCAGAGGTTTTGTTTTCCCGTGACCCGGCAGATCCAAAATGATGAGATGGAAATCATCTCTTAACCGGTCAGCCAGTTCCGCAAAACTATAGAAACCATTTCCCGCAAGACCGTGCAGACAAACGATGGCAGGCTTAGCCACATCCCATATTCGATATAACTTACTTTTCCTGATTGCGTGTTAATTTCACGTTTTTGCATGTGCAAGCCTCCGGTTGGCGGGTCTATGGATATCTCTCATTTCATTATACAAGAAGACAGCGGCATCAGATGGAATTTTGACAAGGCAATGTATATAGTTGAATTATCGATAAAATCGTTCAAAGATATAAGGAGGTGCAAGTTTGCTTTACAACTCCAGAAAGCATCCGGAATGGCTTGAGCCGCATTCCCTCCAATGGTACCAGCAGCTCGGGGACAGCCAAAAGGCTTATTTGTATCCATGCTCATTCACTAAAGCAGACATTGAAATCATCGAAACGACAGAATAACTTCATGAGCCATTGGATGTAATCCGATATGGCTGTTTTGGCCAGTCGTTGAATCTCATTTCTGCTGTGGAAAAAGAAGGACTCATAAACATAAAAAGAATTTTTGAGAAAGAAACTGGCCGGAAAGGCCTGTCAATCGCCCATTCCCGTTATATGATCAGAGTGGAATTATGAAGAGGTTAAAAAATTTTGAAACGCATAAAGGTGTATACAGTCTGTGTGAGAAGACTGGAATCAATGGGTTTTGATAGAAAATGTTTAGGGTAATTAATACAGTGGACTCATAAAGATGTATACATAATTCAACAGTTCTTTAGAGCTTGTTTGCATCGCTTGACTTCAAGTTCTATTTTCCGTAGTCTTGAATATTGTTGAATAAATCTGAGATTCTGTTTCGATTGGTACGGCTGTGAAATGATCAATCGACTAAACAGAGAATTGAAAAGGGGGACAATAATATGAAAAAAGTTACCAATGTTTTTTGGATAGCACTGGCGCTTGTGTTGCTTGCAGTAGCATACGGAGCGATGGCGCCGGAAAATTTTGCGGAAGTCACAGGTAACATTGAAGGATTCCTGACAACTTCATTCGGCTGGTATTATTTATTGATCGTTTCTGTCATGGTTCTATTCTGTCTGTTCTTCCTGATCAGTCCGATGGGGCAGATCAAATTGGGGAAAGACACCGATAAACCCGAGTTTTCATTTGCTACATGGGTTGCCATGCTCTTTTCAGCGGGTATGGGGATCGGGCTGGTATTCTGGGGAGCGGCTGAACCGTTATCCCACTTTGCAATCGATCCGGCTACCGCCGAACCTGGAAGCAATGAAGCCTTCCGTGAATCGATACGATTTACATTCTTCCACTGGGGGATACACGCTTGGGCAATTTATGCTGTAGTTGCTCTGCCGCTTGCTTATTTCCAATTCCGAAAAGGTGAACCTGGCCTGATTTCTGCAACTTTGAAACCGTTGTTCGGTGATCGCATGAACGGTCCGCTTGGCACACTTGTTGATGTCATTGCCGTATTTGCTACAGCGGTCGGTGTTGCGACGACATTAGGATTCGGGACAATCCAAATCAATGAAGGACTCGCTTTCCTGATTGATGGAATCCCAGGCGATAACTTTGTGGTCCAATTGATCATCATTGCAGTGGTGACGATCTTATTCATGATTTCTGCTTGGAGCGGGTTGAGTAAAGGGATCAAGTATCTTTCAAATACGAATATGGTGCTTGCAATCACTCTGCTTGTACTGGTCATCATTTTGGGGCCGACTTTGCTTATCATGAACATGTTCACCGAAAGTTTGGGTGCATATTTCCAGAATTTAGTTAAAATGAGTTTCCGTGCAGCGCCTATCGATGGAGAGAACCGGGCATGGATCGACGGCTGGACCATCTTCTATTGGGCATGGTGGATTTCTTGGGCGCCGTTCGTGGGAATCTTTATCGCACGTGTTTCCAAAGGACGCACCATCCGCCAGTTCTTGTTCGGTGTATTGATGATACCGACATTGATCAGCTTCATCTGGTTTGCAGCATTCGGTTCAACAGCGATTGATGTGCAAAACAGCGGTGTTGATTTAACCGGATTACTGACATCCGAAGTTCTGTTCGGCGTATTCAATGAAATACCGCTTGGCGTCATCCTGTCGATCATCGCCATTTTACTGGTGACGACTTTCTTCATTACATCTGCCGATTCTGCGACATTTGTTCTGGGGATGCAGACAACAAACGGTTCATTGCATCCGGCAAATGCCGTCAAACTGACTTGGGGAGTCGCGCAGTCGTCGATTGCAGTCATCCTTCTGTCAGCCGGCGGACTGGATGCGCTTCAGACAGCTTTGATCATTGCGGCATTCCCATTCTCCTTTATCATGTTATTGATGATGGGCTCGTTCTACAAAGCATTGAATCTGGAATACAAAGCAATTAAACGCAAACGATAAAGAGAAACTGTTTTAATGGAAAACCTCATTGAATGCCAGTTCATCTAATCAGGTTTTAACAGTCAGTAAATTTCCATCTTTATTTAAGGGGAGCTATACTGACTGTTATAACGGGATAAAACCGCCGATCAGGCGGTTTTTTTCTGTTTAAGAGCGTATAATAAGGTATGGGATCAATTGAATGGAGGAATTATTGTTATGGAAAAACCGCACGTATTATTGGTAGATGGAATGGCTTTATTGTTCCGTTCTTTCTTCGCGACTTCTGCAGTCGGCCAATATTTCAGAACAACAGATGGACTTGCGACAAATGGCGTCCAGGGCTTCACCCGTCATGTACTTGCTGCTAAGACGATGATGAAACCGACACATATGGCGGTATGCTGGGACATGGGTGCCCACACTTTCCGCACAGAGATGTTTGATGGCTATAAAGCCAATCGTCCGGCACCACCGGAAGACATGCTGCATCAATTCGATATGGCAAAAAACATTTCGGAGCAATTGGGTTGGCAGAACTTCGGGGAAAAGGGCATCGAAGCGGATGATTTCATCGGTTCCTTTACGAAACAATGGCAAGACGAAGTGGATTTCACCATTATCACTGGCGATAAGGATATGCTGCAATTGCTCAAACCCTCAGTGAAAATCGCTTTCATGAAGAAAGGTTTTCATATATATGATGTCTACACGGATGTCAGGTTCAGGGAAGAGTATGGCATCGAACCGAATCAGTTTGCAGATGTCAAAGCGTTCATGGGGGACGCGAGTGATGGTTACCCGGGTGTCAAAGGAATCGGACCTAAGACAGCTTTGCAGCTGATACAAAAATACGGTTCAACTGACGGCGTGCTTTCTGCAATTGATGAACTTAAGCCCGCACAGAAGAAAAAGATTGAAGAAAACAAAGAAATGCTCATGTTATCCAAGGAACTTGCAGTCATCAAATGTGACATTGAACTTGATATTCCGCTTGATAAAATTATGGTTCAGCAATACACCGAAGAACATATCCGCATTTGTGAAGATCAGCAACTGAACCTTTTGGCCAGGCAGCTTGAAAAGAGTTTATAAGCAATAAGGAAATATAATTTGCTTAAATCAATTTACTGAAAATGTTTATTGTATCCTATTATGCAACGCTATTTAGAGAAGGCAATTAGAGATATGGAACAAAACAGCGAAGACTCCCAGGTGAGTAGAAACGGAGTTGGCTTTCCAACTCCGTTTCGAGCGAAGTGCTGAGATCCACTCGGGCGAAGTGGAACGAGTCCGAGTTAGCTCAGCGCAAGCCAAGAGTTGGCCGAAGGTAGTGTGGCCGGCTCTTTGCGACGAAGCTAGCGCAGCGATGCAGGAGCACGGTTTTTGGAAAGCGAAGCAGTTTTGTGAAATATCGGTTTCTAAATTATTACTAACTAATAAAAAAATCATCCCGATTTTCTCGGAATGATTTTTACAAATCTCAATACAGAGCGTTGTTCATTATAAGAGACCGTCCGGACTTTACTCGGGCGGTTTCTTTTTCCGTTGTCATGAAAATAGAGGATCACATCATCGCCCTTATCTTCAAAGCCGATAAGTGGAACCCAATGATAATTGAACATCGGTTTTGAAAACCAGCGGAACGTGAAGTAGCGGTCAAATTTCATCGCCAATGGCCTGCCATTCAACAGTTCGCGTTTCACCTCAGATATGGAGCGGGTTTTTTGGATGGCGTATTGGCTGCCGGCTATCTTGTGGAAATTCCGCACAAGCCGCCATGTGAAAAGGCCGATTCGTGTAGTACCAAGCAGCCGGTAAACATCGTTGATGCCCAAGGGTTCATTTTCGTGATAATTGAAAATGGCGGCTGCAGTGACAGGACCACAGGCAGAGCCGCGTATAGGGCTGTCAATCGCTTCATCGTACTGGGACATTCCTTTGAACGGGAGAAGGATTTTCAAGATGTTCGCCTCCAAACTCAATTTAACTCATTATTAAGAAAGGCTTTCTTTCTTTTCATCCAGCAATTCTTTTAAAGCTGCACGGAATGTCTGGTAAACTTCCAGATCCACTTGAATGCCGGCATGGACTATTTCACGGACAAAACGGGGATTGAATCCCACATAGATCGGTCGCAGCCCCATCAGTTTTAATCCGCTGTTCAACGCCGTCAACTCATTCGCCAGTTCGTTGTAGTCGAAGGTCTGGATATCCTCAGATTGGACGCCGGTAAAGTCAAAAATGACACATTCCGTTTCGCGGTGTTCGCCCGCATGCTGAAGCGCTTTGCTGCGGATCAATTCGAATCGTTCACTTGAAATCAAGCCGGCGATCGGCATCAATATCGTTTTAGGCACGATTGATGGAATGATCGGGGCAGACATATTCTGGATGACCATTTCGTAATACTTCACAAGATCTTTTAACTCACTTATTTCTTTCTGCAGATCCATGGTGCCACCTCACTGAATTTGGTAATTCAAGTATACAATAATATGCGCCTATATGCCCGTGAAGATTAAAAACAGTTTGGCATTGGCAATAAACTGATAGAAGATGATAGCTGCATCGGTCAATTGCAAAAAAAAAAGAATAGGCATGTGCCTATTCCGGTTGGTTTGATAAAAAGTCTGTAACATCTTCAGGTGATTTGGCATTTGCACTATGGAGATGAGCTGTTTTCTCGCCATTTTTGAAAATAAGAAGGCTTGGAATTCCCATGACTTCATATTTATCAGCGATTTCAGGTAAATCATCACGGTTCAGATCGAACCATTGATAGTTATTGTACTCAGCTACGATGGGGTCGATGAACATATCCATGCGTGTGCAGTCCGGGCACCATCCTGCCTGGAATTTGACGATAACGGGCTCATCGCCTGTAATAGCTTGTTGAAATTCTTCATTGGTAGTTATGGATTTCATAAAAATATTCCTCCTTTTGTTTCTATATTATAATAGTTGAATTAATAAACCTTTATTAATCGATATTTCTCAAAACAGCTTCGAGAATATGTTCTTCGGAACAAAGCAGCGAAGCGGAGCAGGAACACGATTTTCCCTTTTCGCACCCACGACATCTTCGCTGTTTTGCTCTATATCTTTAGAGAGTTTTCTTTACGCCGGTGCGGCTTAGGACTGAGCGGAGCAATAAGGCGAGTGTTCTTCTCGGCTTATTGTGGGAGCTTTGTCCATAACACCGAAGTGATATTTAAATGCTAGTTCTTTAATTCAACTTTTATAGTGTATCGTTCATAAGCATTTTCGAAAAGAAAAGAAACTTGTCAGTTAAAAAATTAAGGATTAAATATTGCGAAAAAAAGGAAAATAACTTACACTAATGGATATAGAGAACGTTCTATTTTTTTTAGCTTAAAAATGAATGAGGATTCATTCAAAAAATATGAGGAGGGTTTGCTAGTGGCATACCAAATAAGAAAAGCAGCGGTAATCGGATCCGGAGTCATGGGATCAGGGATTGCGGCGCATCTTGCAAACATAGGAATTCCAGTATTATTACTAGATATCGTTCCGCGTGAAGTGACGGAAGCGGAACAGGCGAAAGGCCTTACGCTTGAAGATCATGCTGTTCGCAACCGTATCGCAACAACTTCAATCCAGAAATTATTGAAACAGAAACCGGCTCCTCTGACAGCCAAAAAGAATTTAGACCTTATCACACCCGGAAACCTGGAAGACGATCTGGAAAAACTCGCAGACGTTGATTGGATCGTTGAAGTTATCGTAGAGAATCTTGATGTTAAAAAATCTTTGTATGAAAAAATTGATGCTGTAAGAAAACCTGGCACAATCGTTTCTTCAAACACTTCAGGCATCTCAATCGATGCAATGGCTGAAGGGCGTTCAGAAGATTTCAGCAAGCATTTCCTGGGGACGCACTTCTTCAATCCGCCACGCTACCTGAAACTTTTGGAAGTAATTCCAGCGGCATCGACTGCAACTGAAGTTGTCGAGTTCATGACCGTTTTCGGCGAAGATGTTCTTGGCAAAGGGGTAGTCATCGCAAAAGATACACCTAACTTTATCGCAAACCGCATCGGAACTTATGGTTTATTGGTTACACTGCGTGAAATGCAGAACCGTGGCTATTCCATCGGTGAAGTGGATTCCGTAACCGGACCTTTAATCGGACGTCCAAAATCGGCGACTTTCCGTACATTGGATGTAGTTGGCCTCGATACATTCATGCACGTGGCGAAAAACGTCTACGATAAAACTGAAGGCGAAGAGCAAAAAGTATTTGAGGCTCCAGAATTCATGAAAAAAATGGTTGAGAACGGATGGATCGGCGCTAAATCCGGACAAGGCTTCTTCTTTAAAAAAGACAAGGAAATCCTTGAACTGGATCCTGAAACTTTGGAATACCGTCCTGCCGGCAAATTGAAAACGCCTTCACAGGAAATGGCTAAAGCACAAAAAGGTTTTTCTGCGAAGATGAAAACGCTTGTTTATGCCGATGACCGCACAGGTGAATTATTATGGAACATCCTGGCTCCGGTTCTTCGTTACTCGGCTGAATTGAATGGCGAAATCGCCGATGACATCGTCTCTATCGACAATGCCATGAAGTGGGGCTTCGGCTGGAACCAGGGACCATTCGAAATCTGGGACGCAATCGGCGTTGAGAAGTCTGTTGCAAAAATGAAAGAAGAAGGACATGACGTTCCTGCTTTCGCACAAAGCCTGCTGGACAGCGGTAACGAAACTTTCTACAAGGAAGTTGACGGCGATCTTCATTTCTTCAATGGTTCCGATTACGAAGCTGTTCCGGTCAATGAAAAAGTGATCGACTTGAAACGCTATAAGAAAAAACACGGCGTCATCAAATCGAACTCAGGTGCAAGCCTGATCGACCTCGGTGATGGCATTGCGCTTCTGGAGTTCCATTCACAATCAAATGCAATTGGTCTTGATATCATGCAGATGATCAATTTTGCGATTGATGAAGTCGAGAAGAATTACAAAGGGCTTGTCATCGGTAATCAGGGCAAAAATTTCTGCGTCGGTGCAAACCTCGGCATGATTTTAATGGAAGCTCAGGACGATAATATTTTCGAACTTGATTTCACGATCAAAACATTCCAGAACGCAATGATGAAAATCAAATACAGCTCAAAACCTGTAGTAGCGGCACCATTTGGAATGGCACTTGGCGGCGGAGCGGAAGTGGCTCTTCCAGCTGCACATATCCAGGCTTCAATGGAAACTTATATGGGCTTGGTTGAAGCGGGCGTCGGGCTGATTCCTGGCGGCGGCGGAAACAAGGAACTTTATATGAAACACTTGAAAGGTATGCCGAATGGCATCGACTTCGACTTGCAGAATGTTGCAAGCAAAGTTTTCGAATCAATCGCGATGGCAAAAGTTTCGACTTCTGCGGAAGAAGCGCGTGAAAATAACTTCCTGAACTTTGTGGATGGCATCAGCGTCAACAGCGACCATCTGATCTATGATGCGAAACAGGCGGCATTGTCCTTGTATGAAAATGGCTACAAGGCACCTAAACGCGAAAAAGTGCCTGTAACCGGTGAACCGGGATACGCGACTTTATTGCTAGGAGCGGAAGGTATGTTCCTGTCAGGCTATATCAGCGAATACGATTTGAAAATCGCCCAGAAATTGGCGTTTGTCCTATCGGGAGGAAAAGTTCCTTATGGCACAAAAGTCGATGAGCAATATTTGCTTGACCTTGAACGCCAGGCGTTCCTTAGCTTAGTGGCACAGCCGAAATCGCAGCAGCGCATGCAGCATATGCTGGTTAAAGGCAAACCGTTACGCAACTGATCGAAAGATATTAAAGGAGGAAAAAATATGCGCGAAGCAGTAATCGTGGCCAGTGCCAGAACACCGGTCGGAAAAGCGAAAAAAGGTTCTCTTGCATCGGTGCGTCCGGATGATTTCGGCGCACTCGCTGTACGGGAAACATTAAAACGGGCAGGCGGATACGACGGCCCGATAGATGATTTGATCATGGGCTGTGCAATGCCGGAAGCCGAGCAGGGCATGAACATCGCCCGTAACATCGGAGCGCTTGCAGGCTTGCCGGATACGACACCGGCTGTAACAGTCAACCGTTTCTGTTCTTCAGGCTTGCAGACAATCGCCTATGCAGCAGAACGCATCATGGTTGGACACGCTGAAGCGATCATCGCCGGCGGTGTTGAATCGATGAGTATGGTGCCGATGATGGGGAATGTCATCCGTCCAAACGCGAAATTAGCTGAAACAGCTCCTCAGTATTACATGAGCATGGGCCACACAGCTGAGCAAGTAGCTACTCAATACGGCGTCAGCCGTGAAGATCAGGACGCTTTCTCGGTGCGCTCCCATGAAAAAGCGGCAGCTGCCATTGAGAAAGGGCATTTCGATGAAGAAATCGTGCCTGTTGAAGTTACGAAAAGATATGTAGATGAAAACAATAAATACCAGGAAAAATCTTTCATGTTTGAAATGGATGAAGGCGTCCGCCACGGTACAACTGTTCAGACACTGAACAAATTGCGCGCAGCATTTTCTGCACGCGGTTCCGTCACAGCAGGGAACTCTTCACAGACATCCGACGGCGCAGGAGCATTGCTTGTCATGGAACGTGAAAAAGCGGAAGCGCTCGGCCTCAAACCGATTGCGAAATTCCGTTCTTTCGCTACAGGCGGCGTGCCGCCGGAAGTAATGGGAATCGGTCCGATTGAAGCGATTCCGAAAGCTTTGAAACTAGCTGGCTTATCGATCAATGATATTGATGTCTGGGAATTGAACGAAGCTTTCGCTTCACAATCACTTGCAGTCATCAGAAAACTGAACATCGACATCGATAAAGTCAACTTGAACGGCGGAGCAATTGCACTTGGACACCCACTGGGTGCAACCGGTTCCATCCTGACAATCCGTATGCTGAGTGAACTGAAACGCCAAGGCAAACAATTCGGCGTAGTTACAATGTGTATCGGCGGAGGAATGGGCGCAGCAGGCGTCTTTGAAATGCTGTAGTCTTTCTTATTCGTGGAACTAATGAAATGACTTATATACCGCTTTGGCGCTATGGACATGGCAAAGATTATGCTCCTGCGCACTGCTCGTCGCAAAGGATGCGCCATCTTCGTATGGCGAACCTCGCCTCCCGCAATAAGCCGAGAAGACCACTCGTCTTACTGCTCCGGTCGGCATTCGCCTGTTCCTGAACCGCGCCTTTGCTGAGAGAAATCTCTTGAGATATGAAGCAAAACAGCGCAGACGCCCAAGGGAATAGAAACACAGTTGGCTTGCCAACTGTGTTTCGAGCGAAGTGCTGAGATCCACTCGGGCGAAGTGCAACGAGTCCGAGTTAGCTCAGCGCAAGCCCCCAGGCAAGCGAAGCTGTTTTGCGGAATATCGGTTACTAGTATTATTCGTCTAAATGAAAAGCTTTATAAAATAGGAGGAATATAAAATGTCAGAATCAAAAACATTGATCAAAGGCGGAAGTTTCCTAATTGAAGACGCGGATCTTTCACGCGTATTTACACCGGAGGATTTCACAGAAGAACATAAGATGATCGCCAAGTCCACGGAAGATTACGTAAACACTGATGTAATGCCTGTGGTTGAAAATCTTGAGAACCACGAATTCGAACATTCTGTACGCCTTTTGAAAAAAGCAGGCGACCTTGGCCTATTGGGTGCAGACGTTCCTGAACAATACGGCGGTTTGGGTCTCGATAAAATAGCTTCAGCTTTGATTGCTGAAAAAATGTCCAAAGCAGGCGGTTTCTCGATTACTCACGGTGCCCACGTCGGCATCGGTTCATTGCCGATCGTTCTTTTCGGTAATGAAGAACAAAAACAAAGCTATCTTCCACGCCTTGCAACTGGTGAAATGATTGCTGCCTACGCATTGACTGAGCCAAGCTCCGGATCGGATGCACTTGGCGCTAAAACGACTGCCAAGTTGAACGAAGCAGGCACACACTACGTATTGAACGGTGAAAAACAATGGATCACAAACGCTGGATTTGCGGATGTATTCGTAGTTTACGCTAAAATCGACGGGGAGCAGTTCTCTGCATTCATCGTTGAGCGCGAATTCCCAGGCGTTTCTGTAGGACCGGAAGAGAAGAAGATGGGGATTAAATCATCTTCAACTCGTACATTGATCCTTGAAGATGCAGAAGTACCGGTTGAAAATCTGTTGGGAGAAGCTGGCCGTGGACACATCATTGCCTTCAATATCCTGAACATCGGACGTTACAAATTGGGAGTAGGTACAATCGGAGCTTCCAAACGCGCAATGGAAATCACGATTCCATACACGAACCAGCGCCAGCAATTTAAAACACCTATTTCATCATTCAACCTGACTCGTGAAAAACTTGCGACGATGGCTTCACAATTATACGCACTTGAAAGCTCGGTTTACCGCACTGTCGGTTTGTTCGAGGACCGCATGAGCGGCTTTACGGATGAAGAACATGCTAACGGTAAACTGGTTGCGGATTCTATCGCAGAATTTGCGGTTGAATGTTCAATGAATAAATTCTTCGGTACGGAAACGCTGGACTTTATCGTTGATGAAGGCGTTCAATTGCACGGTGGATATGGCTTCATGCAAGAATATGAAATCGAGCGCATCTACCGTGACTCACGCATCAACCGTATTTTCGAAGGCACGAACGAAATCAACCGTTTGCTGGTTCCGGGTACATTGCTGCGTAAAGCAATGAAAGGCGAATTGCCATTATTGCAGCACGCTCAAAAACTTCAGGAAGAGTTGTTGATGATGATGCCGGAAGAAGTCGGCACTGAAGCTTTGGCTCAGGAAAAATACCTGGTAGGCAACGCGAAGAAAATCGCGATCCTTGCAGCTGGACTTGCTGCTCAAACTTACGGTACGAAATTGGAACAGGAGCAGGAAGTTCTTGTGAACATCGCTGATATCGTCAGCAATGTATTCGCGATGGAATCTGCAGTTCTGCGTACTGAAAAAGCGATCGCTGCTTCAGGTGAAGAAAAAGCGAAGCAAAAACTTCTTTATACGCAAATCTATTGCCAGGAAGCATTCGATAAGATCGAAAAGGATGCGAAGGAAACTTTGATCGCTGCAATTGAAGGCGACAACCAGCGCATGATGCTTTCAGCGTTACGCAAATTGACTCGTTCAACTCCATACAATGTCATCGCTAAAAAACGCGAAGCTGCTGTTAAGTTGATCGATGTTGAAAAATACGTAGTTTAAAAGATCTTATGAAGGGCCGCCAACTTTTGGCGGCTCTTTTTTATTCGCCGGTATAGCAGAGCTTTGCTAGAATGGTCATAAGAAGGAGGTTTTAAATATGGTGGATTTTTATTGGTACCCGAAATGCAGCACTTGCCAGAAAGCGAAAAAGTGGTTGACCGCGAACGGGGTGGACTTCAAGGAAATACATATTGTTGATAACCCGCCTACAAAGGATGAGTTGAAAAAGATGGTGGATGCCAGCGGAATCGATTTGAAGAAGTTTTTCAATACGAGCGGCCAGCAGTACCGTGAACTTCAATTGAAGGATAGGCTCCCTGAAATGTCCGAAGATGAAAAGCTGACGCTGCTTGCTTCAAACGGCATGCTGGTCAAGCGCCCGATTGCATGGGACGGTCAAATGGCGACGCTTGGGTTCAAGGAAGAGACTTATAAAAATACCTGGTCTTAAGCAATGTGCAATCTTGTAATTGGTCAGGTAATATGTCAAACTGAAATTGAAGCTACTACATATTTTGGAGGCGTTTGGATGAGCACACCACAAGAACTTCGTTATTCAAAAGAACATGAATGGGTAAAACTTGAAGATGGTAAAGCACGCATTGGCATCACTCATTTCGCACAGGCTGAACTTGGTGACATCGTATTCGTCGAATTGCCGCAAGTCGGCGACGAACTGAAGAAAAACGAACCATTCGGCAGCGTTGAGTCTGTTAAAACGGTATCGGAACTTTACGCTCCAGTCAGCGGTAAAGTGGTTGAAGTCAACTCTGAACTTGAAGACAGCCCGGAATTCGTTAACGAATCTCCATACGAGCAAGCATGGATGGTAGTCATCGAAGCTCCTTCTGAAGATGAAGTGAACGAATTGATGGATGCTGACCAATACAAAGAAATGACAAACGAGTAAGTTCCAGTAAGCGCCTGTTTTTCGGCGCTTTTTTTTATAAGTTTTTATTATTCATCAATCCTTCTCCGTCTCTGTAATAGCAACGCCAGGCAAATCAATTGATTCGCGTGAAACGGGTATATAATATAAATAGATATCAACATGCTCTCTATTCCAATTAATCAGCGGGGTGTTGGATAATGGACAAAGTGATCGTAGTTGAAGGGATATCGGATAAGAACAGGATTGCGCCGCTCATTGCGGAGAACGTGACCATTCTTTGCACAAATGGCACAGTAAGTGCTACAAGGCTTGAAGAACTGTTGCTGCCTTTTGAAGGACAGGATATCATCGTATTGGTCGATGCAGATAAATCAGGTGAAAAGCTGAGGAAATTGGTGAAACGTGAGTTTCCGGAAGCCCGGCATTTTTATATCGACCGGAGCTATAAGGAAGTGGCCACCACGCCTCTCCGTATACTGACGGATGTTCTGATTGCAGCAAATATCCGGGTCAATAACCTATTAGCCGAAGGATGAAGATATATGAAAGAATGGAACCATAAAGAATGGAGCAAAGCCAAAAACACCAATAAGCTGGCGGCTTATTACCTTTATACGCCTATGTGCGGGACTTGCCAGCTGGCTTCGAAAATGCTCGAAGTAGTTGTCGCTGCGATGCCGGATTTGTCTATCGGCAAGGCTAACTTGAATTATGTGCAGGAAATTGCTTCTTTATATGAAGTCGAAAGCGTGCCATGCCTGTTGATCACAGAAAACGGCAAGCTGAAAGAAAAGGTGTATGCCTTCCATTCCGTACCTTATATTTATGAAAAGTTAAAAATTGTTGACGTATAAAACAAGCCGTGATAAATTAATATCCTGAACAACAAACTTAATAACGTAACTCTTATAAAGAGTGGTGGAGGGAAGTGCCCTGTGAAGCCCGGCAACCGTCATGAAAATGAAATGGTGCCAAGTCACACAAAGCGAAAGCTTTGGAAGATGAGAGAACGGTTGACGTATATATTTTTGCGTGTGCCCTTCTGCTCATTTCTGAGCGGAAGGGTTTTTTATTTTGAAGTGGGAGAGTGTAGCAATGATTGAGTTAAAGCAATTGACGAAGACATTTGATGTCGGCAAGACTGCATTGACAGCTGTAGATGACGTTAATCTGACCATTGCCGATGGGGAAATTTTCGGGATCATCGGCTACAGCGGTGCAGGCAAGAGTACGTTGATCCGCATACTGAACGGTCTGGAAAAACCGACTTCAGGTACTGTCGACATCAACGGTCAGAAAATAACCGATATTAAAGGCGCCGAATTGCGTAAGGCACGCCAAAAAGTTAGTATGATATTTCAGCATTTCAATCTACTATGGTCCCGTACAGTGCAGGAAAATATTGAATTTCCGCTGGAGATCGCCGGGGTTCCAAAAGCTAAGAGAGTGGAAAAGGTAAAGGAACTCGTTGAATTGGTAGGCTTGGCAGGCCGTGAAAATGCTTATCCTTCACAATTGTCCGGTGGACAGAAGCAGCGCGTCGGTATTGCCCGCGCATTGGCAAACGATCCTGAAGTGCTGCTGTGCGATGAAGCCACTTCAGCTCTGGATCCGGAAACAACCGACGCTATTTTGGACTTATTGGTTGATATCAATAAACGGCTCGGCTTAACTATTGTGCTGATTACTCACGAAATGCATGTAATCCGGAAAATCTGCCATCGTGTGGCAGTGATGGAAGGCGGCAAAGTAGTGGAACTCGGTGACGTACTTGAGATTTTCCAGACGCCGAAGCAGGAAATCACCAAACGCTTCGTGGCTCAAGTCACAGAGTCGGAGGATTCGAGCGAAACCATCAAGCATTTGCGTGAATTGTATCCGACAGGCGAATTGGTGAAGTTGGTGTTTGTTGGCGAACAGGCAGAGCAGCCGATCTTGACACAGCTGATCCGGAAGTTCCCTGTGGAAGTCAATATTGTCCAAGGGAAAGTATCACATACACAGCGGGGAGCATATGGAACATTGATTTTACAGTTTAAAGGCACGGACGCTGATATCCGTCAGGCCCTCGACTTTCTCAATCAGGAAAATGTACAGGCGGAGGTGATGGCAAATGATTGAGTCATTATTTCCGAATGTCGACTGGGACAAGATGTGGGAAGCGACACTTGAAACAATCTATATGACAGCAATGTCGACATTATTTACGTTCATCATCGGACTTGTACTTGGCATCATTTTATTTCTGACAGCGCCAAAGCAATTATGGGCGAATAAAATCGTTAACTGGCTCACTGGGGTATTCGTGAACGTTTTCCGCTCCATACCATTCATCATCCTGATCATTTTGCTGATTCCTTTTACAAGCTTCCTGATCGGCACGATTCGTGGACCGAACGCTGCACTTCCGGCACTGATTATAGGTGCGGCGCCGTTTTATGCGCGTCTGGTACTCATCGCTTTCCAGGAAATCGATAAAGGCGTCATTGAAGCAGCTCGTTCAATGGGAGCAACAACAGGCACCATTATCCGTAAAGTCCTGTTGCCGGAATCAAAACCTGCTTTGATCTCAGGGATTACAGTCACTTCGATTGCTTTGGTCGGTTATACAGCTATGGCTGGCGTCATCGGTGCCGGCGGACTCGGAACGCTTGCATTCCTGGATGGTTTTCAGCGCAGCCGTCCTGATGTCGTATTGATGGCAACCATTCTAATTCTGATCATCGTATTTATCATCCAGTTTATAGGTGACGCATTAACCAAAAAAGCAGACAAACGTTGATAACGGAAATTTCGTTGACATAAGAAATACAACTACAGAGAAAAGGGAGACTACACACTATGAAAAAACTACTTACAGGAACTTTATTGGCAACATTAGCTTTAGCAGGATGCGGCAGCGACAGCAATGAAGCTGGCACTGACTCAAGCAACGGCGGATCTGGAGAAGGCGAAACAAGCACGATCAAAGTGGGTGCATCAAATGTGCCGCACGCGGAAATTTTGGAACAGGTCCAGCCGATTCTTGAAGAACAGGGAATCGAATTGGAGATCGAAACGTACCAGGATTATATCTTCCCGAATGAAGATCTGGATTCAGGCGAAATCGATGCAAACTATTTCCAGCATATCCCTTACTTTGAATCTCAAATGGAAGAGCACGGCTATGATTTTGCAAATGCCGGCGGTATCCATATTGAACCAATCGGCGTCTACTCCCAGGAATATGATTCACTTGAAGAGCTTCCGGAAGGCGCGACAATTTTAATGAGCAGTTCAGTGGCTGACCACGGGCGTATCCTTTCCATGTTGGAAGCACAAGGCTTGATCACGTTGGCTGATGACATCGATAAAACAAAAGCTGAAGTAAGCGATATTGTTGAAAACCCTAAAGATCTGCAATTTGAAACAGATTACGAAGCAGCATTATTGGTGCAAATGTATGAACAGGGCGAAGGTGATGCAGTGTTGATCAACTCCAACTATGCGATCGACGCAGGCATCAACCCGCAGGAAGATTCTATTGCACTTGAAGATTCAGATTCACCGTACGTAAATATCATTGCGGTCCGTTCAGGTGATGAAGACAATGAAGCAGTACAAGCATTGGTAGAGGCACTTAAATCAGAAGAAATCCAGGATTTCATTCTAGAAGAGTGGGGCGGATCTGTAGTCCCGGTTGATTAAGAGAAACGACAGTAAATTACATGCTCCATATCCAAACAGGTTAAAAGCATCCTCCGGGATGCTTTTTCTTGTTAATGTAGGATTTGGTAAAAAGTATACATAAAGTTAGGAAGTTCAAACCAGTAGCTATGATTATTTCGATATAGTAAATTAATCTAATATTCCGTGTATTTTCGAAAAGCTTATCTTATTTCATCAACTATGGTAATTTGATAACTATTAATAAAAAAACATTTGTACACATAGGGGGGACATGCAGTGAAGTTTAAATTCGGTTTATTGCCCAGAATTATTGTGGCCATTGTATTGGGAGTTTTAATTGGTTCCATCGCTACGGAAAACATCGTGAGGATTTTTGCTACATTCACATCCATCTTCGGTAATTTCCTGAACTTTGTTGTGCCGTTGATTATTCTGGGTTTTATCGCACCAGGGATCGCAAAATTGGGCAAAGGTTCCGGCAAGTTGCTTGGCATTTCAACGCTTGTCGCGTACAGCTCAACCGTAATTGCAGGAGTTTTTGCTTTTGTTGCGGCTATGTTCGTTTTGCCCGGATTCATGGAAGGGCGGGCACTTACAAGCCTTGATGATCCTGAACATGCGCTGGCTCAAACTTTTATCGATCTGGAAATGGCTCCATTATTTGGCGTAATGTCTGCTTTGATTTTGGCATTCCTGCTTGGTATCGGAATGGCATCGACAGGAAGCAAAACCATGATTGCCTTTTTTGATGAATTTCAGGCTATTATCGAGAAAACAATTTCTGTCATCATAATTCCGCTATTGCCCTTTTACATCTTCGGCATTTTCGCCAATATGGCATACGGCGGAGCGGTCATGGAAATCCTGTCGCTGTTCGGAATTGTTTTTGTCCTGATCATCATCCTGCATTGGTTGATGCTGTTGCTACAGTACAGTACTGCCGGCACTTTAAAGAAAAAGAATCCTTTTGTCTTGCTTAAGACAATGATGCCTGCCTACTTCACGGCACTGGGCACTCAGTCTTCTGCAGCCACGATTCCAGTGACATTGAGACAAACCCGAAAAACAGGAGCAGATGAGCGCATAGCTGATTTTTCGGTTCCGTTGTTTGCAACTATCCATTTGTCTGGGAGTACGATTACTCTGGTTTCCTGCGCGATCGGTGTAGTCCTCTTAACAGGACAGTCACCTGATTTCGGATCGTTCTTTCCATTCATCCTGATGTTGGGTGTTACGATGATCGCTGCTCCTGGGGTACCAGGTGGAGCTGTAATGGCGGCAATCGGTTTATTGCAAAGCATGCTGGGGTTCGATGAAACAATGGTCGCTTTAATGATCGCTCTCTATATGGCCCAAGACAGTTTCGGGACAGCCGCAAACGTCACGGGTGATGGAGCTTTGGCCAATATCGTAGATCGTTTCACAAGCGGACGAAAAGTTTAGAATTATTTTTTGATTCAGTACATTCCGGCTATTTCCTATTCTCTATACTCTTCTGTAAAGCTATGCTAATATATCAAAGTATTGAGAATAAGGAGGAAACACCATGAAAAAATTATTAGTAATTGGATTATCATCTTTGCTTTTTTTAGGTGCCTGCAGTTCTGAAGAATCCGGTGATACAAGTAAAGAGACGGATTCATCGAACAGCGAAACAGCTTCAACAGATAACGCAGAAGTGAAAAAAGAATTGATGAGATTTTATATGGCAGTCCCGAACACGATCAATGAAGTGGACGGCGATCTGAATACATTTGAACAGCAGCAGGCTGAAGAGATTCTGCCTGAGGGAGACGAATTGACAGCATTGAAAGAAGCGGCGGCAAGTTCTGCAGAAGAAGCTTCACAAGCTGTTGAAGGAATCGAAATTCCGGAAGCTTTGAGCGATAAAGAAGAAGATATCCAGTCAGCACTTGGCATGATTTCTGAATCCTACGATATGAAAGCAGCTGCGTTGGCTGAAGAAGAAACTTCTTTTGAAGCTGCCAATGAAAAATTTGCTGAAGCGGACGAAATTTTCAATTCCATTCTTGAAGAATATGAATTGATTCCTTCAAGCATTCAAAATGAAGTAAACTAATGAAAAACCTTGAGCCCGGCATGCAAATGTCGGGCTTTTTCTTATATTTTCCAAAAACTATGACGATAGGTCCATTTTCAGACAAATTACCCTTTATTACGTTTAGCGCTAAATCATTGGGGTATAATTGATATTGAAAGATAACCTGAAAGGAATGATTCATTATCGAGTCAAACGGTATCGAGCATACTGAGAAAATGGAACAGGCATTTAGAAATGCACATGGATTTGGAATCAATGAGTATCAGAACGATCCGGGAAAAATTATTGAAGTGGAACAACGGAGAGAACAGGATTATAATGACAGTCAAAGAATCGTTTCTCAGTTAGAGCGTCAAGTACACCGTGATATATAAAATAAGCAGTTGAAAACTGACAGGAAGCCGATGCGTTTAGCATCGGCTTTTTCTTATGCTTGGACCTATGCCATGCTTTACTGAATATACTGCCAGCATTGCAGCTGCCGCATAATATTTTACTTACTGAAAGCCATTCTCAATTATGTGGCTTTCATTGAAAATGAAATACACTATTTTTTTGGGTAAATAATCGCTTTTCACTTTAGAAATACTGATTTTTAAATTGTTTTCCCGCAGCCGCAGAACCTGGTTTAATGATTTGCCAGAGCAGTCGATATCGGTTAAGATTAGAATGATACTAATTAAGAATGGTTATCCGTTCAACATTAACTATATGGAGGTATTTACATGTCAACTTTGGTCATCAAGGATTTACACGTTGAAATCGAAGGTAAAGAGATTTTAAAAGGTGTAAACTTAACTATTAATACAAGCGAGATTCATGCAATCATGGGTCCGAACGGTACAGGTAAATCAACATTGGCTTCAGCTATCATGGGCCACCCGAAATATGAAGTGACTTCTGGTTCCATCACATTGGATGGCGAAGATGTTCTTGATATGGAAGTTGACGAACGCGCGCGCGCAGGACTTTTCCTGGCTATGCAATATCCGAGTGAAATTTCTGGCGTAACAAACGCTGACTTCATGCGTTCTGCCATGAACGCACGCCGCGAAGAAGGCGATGAAGTTTCATTGATGAAATTCATCCGCGAGCTGGACAGCAAAATGGAAGTTTTGGATATGGACCAGGATATGGCACAGCGCTACCTGAATGAAGGATTCTCAGGCGGGGAAAAGAAACGCAATGAAATTCTTCAAATGATGATGATCAAACCGACAATCGCTGTTTTGGATGAAATTGACTCCGGTTTGGATATCGATGCATTGAAAGTCGTTTCCGAAGGGATCAACCAAATGAAAGGCGAAGATTTCGGATGCCTGATCATCACTCACTACCAGCGTCTGTTGAATTACATCACGCCTGACCATGTCCACGTCATGATGCAAGGCCGCGTTGTTAAATCCGGCGGAGCAGAACTTGCGCATAAATTGGAAGCTGAAGGCTATGACTGGATCAAACAGGAACTTGGAATTGAAGACGAGACTGTAGGACAAGCATAATTGAAGGGAGAGACTGGCATGACGGTTGAAACAAATTTAAAAATGACCGAGCAAGAGCTGCGCTCCTTTTCAGAAATGAATGGTGAACCTTCATGGTTTACCGAGCTGCGCCTTCGCTCGTTTGCAGAAGCGGAAACATTGCCGCTACCAAAACCAGACAAGACAAAAATCCTGAACTGGAATTTTACAGACTATCCGGTTCATACAGTAAAAAGCTCAACATTCGGTTCAATTGAAGATCTGACTGAAGATATCAGAACCATTGTGGATCTTGAGCAAAAGAACCTTTACATCCAGCACAATAATACACCGGCGTTCTCGCGCATTTCAGAAGGTCTGGCTGCTAAAGGCGTCATCTTGACGGATATTTTCACAGCTCTTCGCGAACATGGGGACTTGGTGAAAAAATATTTCATGACGAACGGTGTTAAAGCTGATGAGCATAAATTGACTGCCTTGCACGCAGCACTGATGAATGGCGGAGCTTTCCTTTACGTTCCAAAAAATGTTGAGGTTGAAGAGCCTGTGCAAGTCGTGTTCTATCACGATGATGCAGATGCCTCACTATTCAACCATGTGATTGTCGTTGCAGACACGAGCAGTAAAGTGACTTACGTGGAAAACTACTTCTCTACAGTAGCTAAATCAAACGGTTTGGCAAACATTGTTTCAGAAGTATTCGCCGAAGACAATGCGCAAATCACTTATGGGGCGGTTGATGTTCTTGCTGAAGGGTTCACTACTTACGTAAATCGCCGCGGTGTTGCTGCGCGTGACGCGAAAATCGAGTGGGCTTTAGGTTTGATGAACGACAGCGATACGATCTCTGAAAATGTTACGCATCTGGTTGGGGACAACTCAATCGGCGATACAAAAACGGTAGTTGTCGGCAGAGGCAGCCAGAAACAGAATTTCACAACGAAAGTGGTTCATTGGGGCAAGAATTCCGATGGCCAGATTCTTAAACATGGTGTTATGAAAGATTCTGCTTCTTCCATATTCAATGGAATCGGCAAAATTGAACATGGTGCCACTAAATCGAACGCTGAACAGGAATCTCGTGTATTGATGCTTAGCCCGGATGCCCGCGGCGATGCCAATCCGATCCTGTTGATCGATGAAGATGATGTCACTGCCGGCCACGCAGCATCTGTCGGACGTGTGGATCCGCTTCAGCTCTATTATCTGATGAGCCGAGGGATTACTAAACAAGAAGCTGAACGTCTTGTTATTCACGGTTTCTTGGCGCCAGTAGTTAATGTGCTGCCAATTGAAGGCGTTAAAAAGCAATTGACGGAGGTTATCGAAAGGAAAGTCCGCTAATGATCAGTAAAGAGATAAAAAGCTATTTTCCTATATTGAACCAAGAAATCAATGGACATCCGCTAGTCTATCTGGACAGCGCAGCAACTTCACAGAAGCCTGTGCAGGTAATCGAAGCACTTGAAAATTATTATAAATTCGATAATTCCAATGTGCATCGAGGCGTCCATACGCTGGGCAACCGTGCCACAGAAAAATATGAAGGTGCCCGTGAAAAAGTCCAAAAATTCATCAATGCCAGTTCCACGGAAGAAATTGTATTTCTTCGTGGGACAACAACGGCTATAAATCTTGTAGCGCAAAGCTACGGGCGTGCCAATGTCAATGAAGGCGATGAAATCGTCATCACTTACATGGAGCACCATTCAAATATCATTCCATGGCAGCAATTGGCCAAGGAACGTGGAGCGATCCTGAAATATATCGAACTTGAAGAAGATGGCACCATTTCACTTGAGCAAGTGAAGGCCGCAATCACTGAACGGACAAAAATCGTTTCAATGGTCTATGTTTCAAATGTCCTTGGAACGATGAATCCGGTTAAGGAAGTTGCGCAGATCGCCCATGAAAATGGAGCGGTGATGGTAGTGGACGGTGCACAGGCTGCACCCCACCTGAAAATTGACGTCCAGCAATTGGACTGCGATTTCTTCGCCTTCTCAGGCCATAAAATGGTCGGACCGACTGGCATCGGAGTATTATATGGAAAGAAAGCATTATTAAATGAAATGGAGCCGGTTGAATTCGGCGGCGAAATGATTGATTTCGTCGGCCTTTACGATTCCACCTGGAAAGAGCTGCCATGGAAGTTTGAAGGCGGAACACCTATAATCGCCGGAGCAGTCGGACTTGGCGCAGCCATCGATTTCCTGAATGAAATCGGATTGGACGAAATCGAAAAGCATGAACATGAAATGGCAGCATATGCCATGGAAAAAATGAGCGGAATCGACGGCCTTGAAATTTACGGTCCGAAAGATCCGGCCAAGCGTGCAGGCATTGTCACATTCAACCTGAATGACGTCCATCCCCATGATGTGGCGACAGTGCTCGATATGAGCGGTATTGCTGTCCGTGCAGGGCATCATTGCGCACAGCCGTTGATGAAATGGCTGGAAGTATCCGCTACGGCCCGTGCAAGCTTCTACCTTTATAATGGTGAATCGGATGTCGACCGCCTTGTAGAAGGATTACGCTCTGCAAAGGAGTATTTCAACGATGTCTTTTAATAACTTAGATCAATTGTATCGGTCCGTAATCATGGACCATTATAAAACGCCAAGGAATAAAGGCACTATCGAGAATGACAGCATCAACATCGAAATGAACAACCCGACGTGCGGAGACCGCATCCATCTGACTTTGCAGGTTAAAGACGGAATCGTCAAAGACGCAAAATTCAATGGTGAAGGCTGTTCCATTTCGATGGCTTCCGCTTCAATGATGACACAGGCAGTAAAAGGTAAAGATGTGGATACAGCTCTTGGGCTGTCCAAAACTTTTTCTGACATGATGCTTGGCAAAGAGTATGATGATTCTGTAGATCTGGGTGATATTGAAGCGCTGCAGGGGGTATCACAATTCCCAGCACGCATTAAGTGCGCTACACTAGCCTGGAAAGCCATGGAAAAAGGTGTGCACGAGCAAGAAAAATCGTAACACAAGAACGGAGGAACGATAATGGCTAAAAAAATGCCTGAAATCGGTGATTATAAATATGGGTTCCATGACAAGGATGTCTCGATTTTCCGCTCTAAACGCGGTTTGACAGAAGATATCGTCAGAGAAATTTCTAATATCAAAAGCGAACCTGAGTGGATGCTTGAATCACGTTTGAAAGCCCTAAAATTGTTCTATTCAATGCCGATGCCACAATGGGGCGGCGATTTGGCGCCTTTAAACTTTGACGAAATCACTTATTACGTCAAACCATCTGAAGCAAGCCAAACTTCATGGGATGAAGTGCCTGATGAAATTAAACAGACTTTTGATAAATTGGGTATTCCTGAAGCTGAACAAAAATACCTTGCAGGTGTCTCTGCACAGTATGAATCAGAAGTTGTCTACCACAACATGAAGGTTGAACTTGAAGACATGGGCATCATCTTTAAAGATACTGATGCTGCACTTCGTGAAAACGAAGACCTGTTCCGCGAATACTTCCAGACAGTCATTCCGGCTGCCGACAATAAATTCGCCGCTTTGAATACAGCTGTATGGTCAGGTGGTTCATTCATCTATGTACCGCCAGGCATTAAAGTGGAATCGCCGCTGCAAGCCTATTTCCGCATCAACTCGGAAAATATGGGGCAGTTCGAGCGTACGCTGATCATCGTTGATGAAGGCGCAAGCGTCCACTATGTGGAAGGTTGTACAGCACCGGTTTACACAACGAATTCACTGCACTCTGCTGTAGTTGAAATCATTGTTAAAAAAGATGCTTATTGCCGCTACACAACTATCCAGAACTGGGCAAACAACGTCTATAACCTGGTTACAAAACGTTCATTCGTTGATGCCAACGGCACAATGGAATGGATCGACGGCAACATCGGTTCCAAATTGACGATGAAATACCCTGCAGTTTACCTTCGTGGTGAAGGCGCACGCGGTATGACATTATCGATTGCAATCGCAGGTAAAGGACAGCATCAGGATGCTGGCGCGAAAATGATTCATATGGCACCGAATACTTCATCTTCCATTGTTTCGAAATCGATTTCGAAACAAGGCGGTAAAGTATCGTACCGCGGGATTGTCCGTTTCGGCCGTAAAGCTGACGGCGCCCGTTCAAACATTGAATGTGATACGTTGATCATGGACAACTTGTCCACGTCTGATACGATCCCATACAATGAAATCCTGAACGACAATGTATCTTTGGAGCACGAAGCGAAAGTTTCGAAAGTGTCCGAAGAGCAATTGTTCTACTTGATGAGCCGCGGCGTTTCTGAGCAGGAAGCTACTGAAATGATCGTTATGGGCTTCATCGAACCATTTACAAAAGAACTTCCGATGGAATACGCGGTTGAAATGAACCGTTTGATCAAGTTCGAAATGGAAGGTTCAATCGGTTAATAAATTCTTATACAAATCCCCATTGCTTAATTGCAGTGGGGATTTTTTCTGCGTTTTACGGGTAAAGCTCAGGTAGGACGTTCTATTTTTTCTGTGCTATCATTTAACTAACAGTATCTCGGAGGTGGCAGAATGATTTATGCGGGATTGACGGGGTGGGGAGACCATCCGGATGTCTATAGTCCAGGCTCGAAGCAAAAAGACAAGTTGACCGATTATACAGGACATTTTCCGATCGTTGAATTGGATTCTTCATTTTACGCCGTACAGCCGGAAAGAAATATCCGGAAATGGATTGCCGAGACACCAGATTCTTTTCAATTCATCGTGAAGGCGTATCAGGCAATGACCGGACATTTGCGCGGAGAAAACCCGTTTGATACAGAAGAAGAAATGTATGAGGCTTATATTAAATCCATCAGACCGCTGAAAGAAGCGGGCAAGCTCGCGATGGTGCTGCTGCAATTTCCTCCATGGTTTGATTGTGTCAAAGAAAATGTGGATGAAATCAGGCGAATAACAAGCAAGATGAGTGAATTCGATTTGGCAATCGAATTCCGGCATCAATCCTGGTATGCAGAAGGGTTCCGTGAGAAAACGTTCGAATTTCTGCAGGAGCTTAACTTGATCCATTCAGTTTGTGATGAGCCGCAAGCGGGTGATGGCTCGATTCCGCTGGTGCCAGTCTCAACCCGAAAAGATAAGGTACTGTTCAGGCTGCATGGCCGCAATGTTCACGGATGGCAGAATGTAGGGAACTCGAAAAAATGGCGTGAAGTCCGTTATTTATATGACTATAACCAGGAAGAGTTAACAGAAATAAGCAGAGCGGCAAATAAGCTGGCTGAACAGGCCGACAATGTCTATGTCATTTTTAATAATAACTCCGGCGGGCATGCAGCAGGAGATGCAAAGCAATTCCAGCAGATGAATGACTTGACCTTCGAAGATCTGGCTCCCAAGCAATTGGATCTGTTTGAAGGGGAATTTTAACGAGAGGCGATAAAGAGGTGTTTTAAAATGGCTGAAACTATTCATATCTATCACACAAATGATCTGCACAGCCATTTTGGCAATTGGCCAAGTATCCATGCTTTTTTGGCTGAACGGAAGCAGTGGCACGAAGAAATGGGCGATTTCTGTCTCATTTTGGATATCGGTGACCATGTGGACCGTTCGCATCCGTTCACTGAAGGCACAGCGGGGAAAGGTAATGTGAAATTGTTGAATGAAGCGGGTTACGATGCAGTGACAATAGGCAATAACGAAGGCATCACTTTATCGAAAGAGGAATTGGATGAATTATACAGGGATGCGGATTTTGATATCATCCTATCCAACCTCATAGCTGAAAACGGCGAACGGCCGGATTGGGCCAAGCCGTATAAAATCATCAGGACACCTGAAGGCAAACGGATTGGCCTTGTCGGTGCCACAGCCGAATTCACACCTTTTTATGAAAGGCTGGGCTGGAAAGTGACTGCAGCCCGGGACTCCATTCTGCAGGCCGTCGAAGAGGTCAAGTCTGAAACAGATTTTATTGTCTGCTTGTCGCATCTGGGGATAAGAGAAGATGAACTTCTAGCCGAAAGCTGTCCGGAAATCGATTTGATATTAGGGGCGCACACCCACCATATTTTTCATGAAGGAAAAGAAATTGGCAATGTACTGCTCGGAGCTGCAGGCAAGTTCGGCGCTTATCTGGGGCACGTTATTATAGAAGAAGATCTGAAAAAGAAAAAAGCGTATTTAATTGAAACAGAGAAATTAGAGAATCCTGACGAAAATTATGACCAGAAGCTTCGGGAACACGGGAAAGAATTGATGAGGGATGCTGTGTTTTATAATGATGCAGCCCTTAAAGCCGAATGGTTTAAGGAATCTGAGATGGCCCAGTTGTTCGGCAAGGCCATGATCGAGTTCTCGGGGGCGGATTGTGCGCTGTTCAACGCCGGCTTGTTTATGCAGGACATGCCGCTTGGTGAAATAACACGCTACGATTTCCATCAGATGCTTCCTCATCCCATAAATCCGTGCATGATCGAACTGAGCGGTGCTGAGCTGAAGGAGATATATCTTCAGTCAATGAATGCTGAATGGCCACAGCTTGAGTTGAAAGGATTGGGTTTCAGAGGTGCAGTTTTCGGTAAGATGATCCGTACGGGAATGGATCTGGACAATCATCAATTATATATAAATGGGCACATTGCTGACAGTGATCAAATTTATAAACTCATCACTTTGGATATGTTCACATTCGGATATTTCTTTCCGGAATTCAAACGTTCAGCCAAAACTTATTTTATGCCGGAGTTCATCCGGGACGTATTCAGCGGTTATTTTTCGCGGAACATGGTGCGGTAGGAGAACTGGATGAAATTGACCTTGATTTCAAAACAATTTTAGTATATGCTAACAAAGAATTGTATATCGATGGGTAGAGGCTGCAAAACTGATGAGTAAGATATGTGAGCGTGACAGCGATGATCATATTTGAAAGGCGGTTTTGCCGAAGTCCATTTTCCGTTGTCACCGGAAAGTGAGGCTGGGGGCATCCTTAAAAGGGATGTCACTGTCATTTATGCTTGCATAAATGGAGAGCTACAGGGTTGTTTGATGTTTTACCGCACAGACGAATTGTAGGAAGCCGACTTGTCCCTTAGGATAGAGCCGGCTTTTTTTTTCTCCATTCTATTCCATCAAAAAATAGGAGGAAACTATTCATGGAAAACACGATCTTCTCGATCCTGCCGCCGATTATCGCAATCGTCATGGTATTGCTGACCCGGCGGGTATTATTATCATTGGGCGTAGGTATCATTTCAGCGGCGCTCATTCTAACGTCATTCGCGCCGGTTGGTGCAATGCAGGAATTATTTACATCATTTCAAGTGATCTTCTGGGATGAAGGCTTTAATGCATATAATGTCTTTATTCTTCTATTCCTATTATTGCTTGGCATCATAACTGCTTTCGTCAGTTTGTCCGGAGGAAGCCATGCTTTTGCTGACTGGGCATCAAAACGGGTCAAATCACGCCGCGGAGCAAAAGTTCTTACAGTAGCGCTCGGCATTGTCATTTTCATCGATGATTATTTCAATGCATTGGCGGTCGGACAGGTTGCTCGTCCAATAACGGACCGTTATAAAGTATCTCGAGCGAAACTCGCTTATTTCATCGATTCTACGGCAGCTCCTGTCTGCGTGGTTTCACCGGTATCGAGCTGGGGCGCCGCAATCATCGGGATCATCGCTACGATTCTGGCCGGGCAGACATTCGTAGAGTATTCGGCTTTGGAAGCATTCCTATGGATGGCGCCGATGAACTTCTACGTGATTGCTGCACTGGCGATCGTCTTCTTCGTTGCCTACCGTGATGTCGATTTCGGGGAAATGAAAAAACACGAAATCAATGCAATCGAAAACGGTCAGCTTTACGATCCGGATAAATCGATTCCTGGAGAAATGAAAGAAGAATTTCCATCCCATTCCCACGGACGTGTTCTTGATTTACTGCTTCCAATTCTTGTATTGGTTGCCGGCACCATCGCCGCAATGTTGTGGACGGGTTATCAGAACGCAGGCCAGCAAATGGATGTCTGGCTGATTTTTGAAAATACGGATGTTCCTTTATCGTTATTGGTGGGTGGACTTCTTGGGACCATCACATCCATCGTGCTTTACTTGCTGCAAATGAATAAAAATGAAACTGCCAATGCCGGATGGATCGGCAAAGGAATCTGGGCAGGGATCAAATCAATGATCGGTGCTGTCCTGATTCTGATCTTCGCCTGGTCATTGACTTACCTGATCGGAGCGCTTGAAACAGGTACGTATCTTGCAGGGATTGTAAGTGAAGGAAATATACCGGTTTCAGTTCTTCCGGTATTATTATTCCTGCTGGCTGGTGTCATGGCATTCTCAACAGGCACATCATGGGGTTCTTTCGGTATTCTATTGCCGATTGCCGGAACCATCATGATTGAAGCCGCACCGGAATTATTATTGGCGTCATTGTCTGCAGTTCTTGCAGGTGCGGTTTTCGGTGATCATTGCTCACCGATTTCTGATACAACGATCTTGTCTTCGACGGGAGCCGGAAGCAATCACATGGACCACGTCGCTACACAGCTTCCATATGCGCTCACAGCGGCAGCAATTGCTGCAATCGGGTATTTAGTCATAGGCCTGACAGGGTCGTTGATATGGTCGTTGCTGGCTGTTGTTGTTATCCTTGCAATACTATTCGTTGTTTGGTCACAGCGTACAACCATACTCGAAAAAACCAGAAATGCTCAATAAAACGGAAGCGGAGAGAATTTCTCTCCGCTTTTTTATTATTGCTGCAATAGTTTTTTGAAAAAAATATGAGAAATCGTCTTTACTTTGAACAACCTGCTCGGTATACTATTTTTAGATTAGATAATAATCTGAAAATATACAAACTTCCCATTTTTCTGTAAGAGAATTGGAAGTTCGTAAAGAGGGGGAGAAATTATGGAACGTTCGCAATGGGGGACACGCGCCGGTTTTATCATGGCGGCAGTGGGCTCGGCAATCGGTTTGGGAAACATTTGGCGTTTCCCGTATGTGGCCTATGAAAATGGTGGAGGAGCATTCTTTATACCGTACTTATTCGCTCTGTTAACCGCAGGGATACCGATTCTAATCTTAGAATTCACCATCGGTCACAGATACCGGGGATCAGCACCATTATCATTCTTCCGCATGAGCGGCAAGAAAGCGGAATGGCTTGGCTGGTGGGCTGTACTTGTATCATTCGTCATATCCGTTTATTATGCTGTCATCATCGCTTGGGCAATGCGTTATACAATATTCGCAGTCAACCAGGCTTGGGGAGATGACACACAGGCCTTCTTATTTGGAGATTTTCTCCAACTGGGAGACGTCCCGGGGCAAACCGGCGATATCGTATGGGGAGTCTTTATCCCATTAGTACTGGTTTGGGCAATTACACTTGGTATATTACTTGCTGGTGTCAAGAAAGGGATTGAAGCTGCCAACCGGATCTTTATACCGACATTGGTTGTGATTTTCCTGATTATTGTCATCCGTGCTGTTACGTTGGACGGAGCAATGATGGGTCTGAACGCATTCTTCGAACCGAATTTTGATGCAATCATGGATCCTTCGGTTTGGGTTGCTGCATACGGACACATCTTCTTCAGTTTATCCGTAGCATTTGCAATTATGATCACTTATTCAAGTTATCTTCCGAAAAAATCGGATATTACAAATAATGCTTTCATTACCGGATTTGCCAACTCAAGCTTTGAGTTGCTTGCAGGGATTGGGGTATTCGCTGTACTCGGCTTCATGGCCGCGCAATCCGGAGTTGAAGTTTCTGAAGTGGCAACTGCCGGCGTCGGTTTGGCGTTCGTCGTGTTCCCGCAGATCATCAATGAATTCCCTGGATTGAATGGACTCTTCGGCGTCCTGTTCTTCCTGTCATTGACGTTGGCTGGATTGACTTCGTTGATGTCGATCACTGAAACATATGTAGCAGCAATTGCTGAAAAATTCGGCACATCACGCCGCAAAGCGGTTGCATTCGGTGGGGGATTGGCTGCAGTCATTTCCATCTTGTTCGCTACTCAAGGCGGTCTTTACTTCCTTGACCTTGCAGATTACTACATCAACCAATTCGGTGTTGCAGCAGTCGGGCTAGTGGAAGTTATCATGGTTGTATGGATTCTACGCAAAGCAGATAATCTTAAAACACATGCGAATGCAATTTCTGACATCCAGCTTGGCGGATGGTGGAAATTCAGCCTTGGCGTCATAACACCGATCGTTTTGGGCTATATGATGTTCGGATTGCTGAAACTAAACATTCTTAAAGAGTTCGATAATGATACAGGAAACTACGAAGGCTATTCCGATATGTTCACATTATTCGGAGGAGTTGCTGTAGCAGCTGGTGCTCTGATCTTAGGAATCTTGTTCTCACTCGGCAAATGGCATAAGAGCCACGCGCAATTCGAGGAAGAAAAATAAGGGGGTTAACGCTATGGAAGTAAGCGCAATCGTAGTTATGATTATTGGTATCGTGCTTTTATGGGGCGGCTTGGCTGCCAGCATATTCCATGCAGTACGAAGCGGCAAAAAGAATAAGGCTGATAACGCAGCTTGATAAAGGCTCCGGAAACTAAATGTTTCCGGGGTTTTTATTTTGACAGGACTGTTCCTTGTTCGGGTAACGGCTTTATGGTACATTTGGGAAAGAGAATGGTTGACAGGCTTCCTGGTTTCATATGGCGATCAACTGCAATGCGCCAGTGAAACGCAAGCCTTTGCCTGAAGGCTAATGTAAATGGATGGTGAATGTTTTGATTACTATAGACCAGTGGAATTATGAAATCGTCATTGATTACCGTGAAGGATTTCAGGAAGAAGCGATCAATAACCGTTATAGCGAGATTTTAGGCAAGTATGATTACATCCTTGGAGACTGGGGCTATGGCCAGTTGCGCTTAAAAGGTTTCTTCGAAGACACCAACCATAAGGCAAGCTACGACACAAAAATCAGCACGCTGCAGGATTATCTATATGAATACTGCAATTTTGGGTGTGCTTACTTCGTCATCAAAAAAGTCGGAAAAGCTCCTGTAGCTGAACCGGATACAACAGATACAGAAGCTGATACAACAGATCACTTGAGTGAGAAAAATCCCGTTGCGGAATCATGATGCAGCGGGGTTTTTTTGTGCCATTATGCTATTATAGGAAATGATATCAGATAGAAAGAAACTATACCTGTTGGAGGGTTACAAATGTACTTTATTGATCGCAGCAAAATTACAGAAACTATCGCATATATGAATTCCTTGTTGGAATTATATAAAACCAAATCGGGCTGGAGCAGCCTCGAAGATCAATTGGCGTTGGAGCGGCTGACGCATAATGTGATTGAATCCATAATTGATGTCGGCAACAGTATGATTGATGGGTTTATCATGAGAGATCCAGGCAGCTATGACGACATCATTGACATTCTGACAGATGAAAAAGTCATTTCCCCTGAAATGGATGCACCTTTGAAGAGTGTGATCGGGTTAAGGAAATCATTGGTGCGTGATTTCATGAAGATGGATCATGCGGCTATTATTGAAGTTCTGGACGGTGCGTTAACTGAATTGGAAGCATTCGGGCCTAAAGTGGAATATTACCTTGTCCACGAACTTGGACCTATATCTGCATTCATCCCGGAGACAAAAAATGAAGGACTATAAAGTATATTGCCTCGACTTGGATGGTACGGTATTCAGAGGCAGTGAAGTGATACCTGAAACTGCTGATTTTATTCAACGTTTGCAACAGAAAGGCATTGAACCTTATTATGTAACGAATAATGCCTCTATGACACAGCTGCAATTTGCTGAAAAACTGAAGTCTTTTGGTATTTCAGCACCTGCTGAACACATCATGACTTCCTCCATTGCAGCAGCAAAATATATTAAAAGATGGTATCCGGATAAGAAGGTCTTCATGATCGGCACTGATGGCGTGGAAGAAGCCTTGAAGAGCGAAGAGATTGAAAGGGTTTATGAAGATGCTGATATCGTGCTGATGGGCATTGACCGGAACATCAACTTTCAAAAACTGGCGACAGCCTGCCTGGAAGTCCGTAAAGGGGCGGTCTTTTTATCGACGAACAGGGATTTGGCTTTTCCTTCGGAAAAAGGTTTCATGCCTGGAAACGGTGCTTTTACAAAGGTGGTTTCTTCATCAACAGGTGTGGAGCCAGTCTTTATCGGCAAGCCGGAAATGCATATGCTGGAAGCGATCCAATATGAAATCGGATGCGAGAAAGAGAACATGGTCATGATCGGAGATAATTACGATACCGATATACAAGCGGGAATCCGTTTTGGTGTTGAGACAATCCATGTCAATACTGGCGTAACGCCAATGGAAGATGCGGTAAAAAAAGAAATTCCTCCCACGTATGCGGTCGAAAACCTGAGCTTCTGGGAAATATAAAAAAGCCATCGGAAGGATGGCTTAAAATAAAGGATTTTCTTCTATAAACTCATACACTTTTTGTGTAAGTTCTTCAGGTGTATCCGCCTCGACAATTTCGCCATTCACTAAGGCATAAAGGGTCTCGGAGCATTTAGTGCAATAACTCAGGCAGCCATATTCCAACACGTCGAGATTTGGGTCCCGAACTAGTTTTTCAAAAGCATCCTGGGCTCCATTTACGATATTGCTGACGCAAAATTCAACAATCGGATTCATTAAGGTCACCTCGCTACTTCGAAATCCTACCTTTTTTCAGGGGGAAAGTCAATTATTTGATTTCTTCTGGAGATATTGTGAAAGTTATCACAATCCTTTATAATTTGATGTGGGAAAGCAGTAGACAGAAGAAAGTTAAAGGAGATATTTATGCGAAAACTAGTCTTATTAGGCGGCGGTTACGGCAATATGAGAATATTGCTTCGTTTATTGCCAAGCAGTTTACCACAGGATGTCGAAATCACGCTGATCGATCGGACTCCGTTCCACAGCATGAAAACTGAATTTTACGCTTTGGCAGCCGGTACGGAGTCAGATCAGGATGTTCGGGTCGATTTTCCGGAACACGAGCGCCTAAAAATCGTAAATGGCGAAATTTTGGAAATCGGAATCGATGAAAAATGCGTCTTCATGGAAAACGGACAACGGATCGACTTTGATGACCTCGTTATTGGACTGGGTTGTGAAGATAAATACCATAGTGTTCCTGGTGCTGACGAATACACTTATAGTATTCAAACCATCGGGCAATCAAGAAGGACATACCAGGCGTTGCTGGGTTTACCGGCTAATGCGGTTGTCGGTATAGTAGGAGCGGGACTAAGCGGAATCGAACTGGCAAGTGAACTTCGTGAAAGTCGCGAAGATCTCCAGATTAAGTTGTTTGACCGCAGTCCGCGTATTTTACGTGATTTCCCGGAACGCTTAAGCAACTTTGTGAAAAAGTGGTTCGACAGCCATAATGTTGATGTGGTTTCAAACTCCAATATCACAAAAGTGGAGCCGAATCTTCTATATAATCATGAAGAGACGATCCCGGTTGATGCGGTCGTATGGACAGCAGGCATTCAACCGGTTAAACCGGTGCGGAATTTGGGGCTTGAGAGTGATTCAATCGGTCGCGTAGTCATTAACCAGTATCACCAGCTGCCTGCCAATGAAAACGTCTATGTTGTTGGCGACTGTGCAGCTTTGCCGATGGCGCCTTCTGCGCAGCTTGCTGAAGAGCAGGCGGAACAGATCGTCAAAGTGCTTAAGATGCGTTGGAAAGGTGAGGCTCTTCCTGAAACGATGCCTGAGATCAAGCTGAAAGGTTTCCTTGGCTCACTCGGCAAGAAACAGGGCTTCGCTTACCTTGCGGACCGGACAGTTACAGGCCGTATTGCACGTCTGATGAAATCCGGCGTATTGTGGATGTACAAATGGCATAATGGCTGATATAAAAATTCAAAACAAAAAGCGCTCAGCAATGAGCGCTTTTTTTCATTCTGCCGTAAAACCGTGTTTTTCGAGTTCTTTATAAATCGGTTTTAATTGGACGTAGCCTTCTGCTGCAACTTCATCTTCAACAAGTACCAAAGGATAAAAGAATTCATCATTTTGGATGCGTTCGATATAATCTTTTTGGCGATCATTCTCCGGCTCTTTCTCAATATCGATGTAAGTAATTGAAAATGGCTGATCTTTATATTTTCTTGGTATGGCAGCCTGGAGCCACTCGAATGTATCGAGTGAGGATGGGGCATTTACACAGCTGGCGCAGATTACTTCTGCCCCATATACTTCGATGGCAATATTTTTTGTCATAAACTTGGACCTCCTGGAAATTCAATAGTGGCTTTTTCTCTCTAATCACATTATAATGATTATAATGAAAGGAGTCGATATAAATGACTGAAGCTTTGATGGAAGAGCAAGTAATGGAAGTCTTAGATAAATTACGTCCATTCCTTTTACGTGACGGAGGAGACTGTGAACTCGTCGACATAGAAGATGGCATCGTGAAACTTCGTCTGCTTGGAGCATGCGGAAGCTGCCCGAGTTCGACAATTACATTGAAAGCTGGAATTGAACGCGCATTAACGGAGGAAGTTCCTGGCATAGTGGAAGTAGAACAAGTATTTTAAAGCCAAGGGACCTGTTGCAGGTCCCTTTTTCTGTTTGTATAATAGAAGAAAGTAAGCCGGTTTTCTGGAATGCTGGCGGGATTTATTGATATGATAATCGAAAGGAAAGGGTGACAGGTAATGGAACAGATAGTCGAAATTACAGAAGCCGCTTCTTTTCAGGTAAAAGAAATGATGCGACATAACGAAGAGGAAGATTCTTACTTGCGTGTAGCCGTTAAAGGCGGAGGCTGCAGCGGTTTGACGTACGGTATGGGATTTGAAAAAGAACAAGGGACGGAAGACGACCTTTACGAACAATTCGGTATTCCGATCCTCATTGCGAAAGACGATGCGCCGATATTAAAAGGCACGGTAGTCGATTATAAACAATCGCTGATGGGCGGAGGCTTTACGATTGAAAATCCGAACGCCATCGCTTCATGCGGATGCGGGACATCATTCCGCACTGCGAAAAAAGCAGGCACACCTGAAAGCTGCTGATTCAAAAATGGGAAAACCTTCTGCTCACGCTGGTGATGCAGAAGGTTTTTTTATGAAAAAAGGGAATAATCTGTTTACTCTTATAGGAGGATTATCTGGTACTATCCAGTTGAAATCACTAGTTAAAAAGGCTAATATAGAGTGTAGGAGTAAATTGGAAACATCAACAAACATTAATTAGGGTTTTCCGATTTAAAAAATGACTCGAAGGTGGTTGCGATTAGATTGAAAAGACCGTCAATTTTAGTATTAGGAGCAGGCTATGGTGGCTTGACTACCGTAGTGAATCTGCAAAAAATCATGGGTACAGACGAAGTCGACATCACGTTGATCAACAAAAACGAATACCATTACGAAAGTACATGGCTTCATGAAGCTGCAGCAGGGACAATGACTCCTGAACAGGTCCGTTATGATATCAAAGAAGTAATCGATCCTGTCAAAGTCAGATTTGTTCAGGCTACTGTTGAAGAAATCGATGTTAAGGGCAAAAGAGTTCTTACTGATAATGGCGAATTTACATATGATTATATCGTCATCGCTCTTGGTTTCGAAGGTGAAACATTCGGTATCGAAGGACTTGATAAATACGCTTTATCAATTGCGAATGTCAAAGCGGCACGTTATATCCGCGAACATATCGAATTCCAATTCGCTACATGGTCTACGGAAGAAGTCAAAGACGACAGCCGCTTGAACATAGTAGTTGGGGGAGCAGGTTTCACTGGAATCGAATTCCTGGGCGAACTGGCTAACCGTGTGCCTGAACTCTGCAAAGAGTTTGATGTGCCTCGTGAAAAAGTCCGCGTGATTTGTGTAGAGGCTGCACCGATGGTATTGCCTGGATTTGATCCTGAGCTTGTCAACTATGCAGTTGGCCATCTTGAATCCAAAGGAATAGAGTTCTCGATCGGAACTCCGGTTGTTGAAGCGACTCCAGAAGGCGTCAACATCAAGAAGAGCGACGATGAGTTTGAATTCATCAAAGCTGGCACAGTGGTCTGGGCTGCCGGAGTCCGCGGCAACAGATTGATTGAATCCACACCTATTGAAAATATGCGTGCCCGCGTTAAAGTTGAAAAAGATTTGCGTGCTCCAGCTTTCCCTGACGTATTCATCGTCGGTGACTGCGCATTGATGATCAACGAAGAAACAAACCGTCCATATCCACCGACAGCACAAATCGCTATGCAGCAAGCAGAAACAGCAGCTGCCAACATCAAAGCCTTGATTCAGGGCGGTACAACTCAAGAATTCATTCCTGACCTTAAAGGTACAGTTTGTTCTCTTGGTGATGATGATGCGATTGGTGTCGTATTCGGCAAAAAAGTGACTGGCAAGAGAGCTTCTTTCATGAAGAAAATGATCGATAACCGTGCACTATACATGGTTGGCGGACCGAAACTGGTCATGAAAAAAGGAAAGTTCAACGTATTATAATCTCTGATTTAAGAAGCCTCCTGATGGAGGCTTCTTTATTTTGCCAAGATTGGGATCGAAAAGTTAATAATTGCGAAAATTGTGTCCATTTTATGATATTGTTAAAGTATTTTTAATGTATCCGCTTACATTCAGTTCTTTCTCTTGCCAGTTTTAAAACTCCGTGTTATATTATCAGAATATTAAAAACAATAGCAGGAGGAGGTGTTTCGGATGAAGAATTTCAAACAAGTCAAATCAACGAACCAATGCCCATATTGTGCAGGCCAAGGTTATTTCCAATTGCGTTTGGGCGGATCGGAAACGTGCTCTTGCTGCTCAGGATCAGGAAAAAAATAACATAGTCAATTCTAAAAAGCACGGCGCTGACTTGCGCCGTGCTTTTCATTTTGTAGTCATGGAAATCAAAGAATTGTTTGATGACATCTCTTTTTAGGGTATTTTAAAACCATCTATATATATTGTAGATTTACATATCACCCAAGTATAAGACCATCAGGAAAAGGAGAGGATATTATGAAAAGAAGCTTAAAAATAGCCAGTGCCTTTATCGGGATTGTTGTAGGCGCTGGTTTCGCTTCAGGACAAGAAATTTTGCAGTACTATACAAGCTTCGGTTATTGGGGTCTGGGCGGTGTTCTTGTAGCCACAGCGCTATTCGGTTATATCGGAATGATTCTGACTCGGCTTGGGAGCCGCATGCAAACGACTTCCCATGAAGATGTCGTCTATCGCATCAGTGGGAAATGGCTTGGCAAAGTGATTGACTATACATTGATTTTGACCTTATTCGGTATTTTGGTCGTCATGATTGCCGGAGCCGGCTCAATTTTCTCCCAGCAGTTCGACCTCGCGCCAGCATTCGGCCGTGGAATCATGGTCGTGCTGGTCATCGTGACAATCATGATGAACGTGAAAAAAGTCATCACTGTCATTTCCAGCATCACCCCATTCTTGATCTTGATGGTCGTAGGTATCGCCATCTATAGTGTTATGACGATGGACAGCAGTTTCAGTTCACTGGATCCGGTGGCTAAGGAGCAGCTGTCAGCAACGCCGAACTGGCTGTTATCAGCAATCAATTATGTATCGCTTGCGATTGCGTTGGGTGCCTCGATGTCGCTTGTCATGGGCGGTGCAGAAAAAGATGAGAAAGTGGCTGCCCGCGGTGGTTTAATTGGGGGACTCGGATTTGGCGTCCTTATCCTGCTGAGTTATGTGGCAATATTTGCGAAAGTCGATGTTGTCGGAGGAGCGGATCTGCCGATGCTCGCCATCGGAGATGATATTTCACCGGTACTCGGCATTATCATGGCAGTTGTCATCTTCGCAATGATCTATAATACTGCAGTGAGTATGCTGTTATCATTTTCTGCCCGTTTCACGGAAATCGGTACAAAGAAATTCCGCATTTTCGTAATCATTGCTGGACTTATTGCTTTTGCACTCAGCTTCCTAGGCTTTACATCACTAGTGAACTGGCTCTACCCAGCAGTAGGCTATCTTGGCTTATTGCTGATCGGTGCATTAATTTTGGCAGATATCCGCAAAGTAGGTAAAAACGACAGAGCAAACAATAAAAAAGCAACGAATGAGTAAAAGCTTGTGTCAATGTCATGAACTATGGGCAAGCGGATTGAAAGGCTCTGATATTTCGGGTAAACTGATGTAGGGAATATCGGAGGTTAGAATTACTATGAATAGTTCATTCACTATTGTTCAATTGATCATTTCAATGCTTTTATTTTACGTTATGTTTTTCGGCATCGGCTTTTTGCTGAATATGCTGTTGCGGATGACCTGGCTGATGGCCATTGTCTATCCGATTGTCATTCTTCTTGTAATAGATGATGTAGGTGTTTTTGATTATTTCACCAACCCTGGAGAATCTTTCAGTATGCTGGGTGATACAATCACATCTCTGACAGGAACGGATATTGCTGTTCTGTTGTCGGGATTTGCTGGTGCCATAACAGCTGGCTTTGTAATGAAAGTCCTTCGTAAAATGGGCTATCAAATGTTTTAAAAAAATCCGTGCGGGCCAAAATGGCCCGCACGGATTTTCTATAGGATCAGACTGTAGACGATCGCGGATATTGCAATCCCTGTCAATGCGCCCATAAAGACTTCACTGGGTTTATGGCCAAGCAGGGTTTTCAATTCTTCTATTTTTTCTTCTTCTTTTTTCTTTGGCCAGTTTCTGGTTTCGTTCATGAATAATTGCAGGTCCATCCGCATCTTATTGATCGTCAATGCCTGCTGTCCAGCTTGGAATCTTACGCCTGTCGCATCATACATGGTAATGACGGCGAACATGGTTGAAACCGCAAAAATAGTTGACCCTACACCATGCTCGTATGCGACTGCGGTTGTGAGAGAAGTAACGGCAGCAGAGTGCGAACTTGGCATTCCGCCTGTAGAAGTAAAGAGCCTCCAGTCCAGCTCCCTGGTCACTGCATATTGAATGGGGATTTTTATGAACTGGGCAAAGATGATGGCAAACAATGCGATCATTAAAGGGGTATTCGAAAATAACTCCATCCAATTATCAACCTTTCAAAATAAAATCTGTTGCTTCAGTATAGCATACTCCCTTTTTTCTACGTGCTTGAAACAATTTCGACTGTCGAACTACTAAGCTTTTGGATTACGTGCTAAACTTAAATAGAACAGATATTGAGGAGGAGAAAAATGAATATATCGGTGCAAAACAACGAACAGAAAAACAATGCAGAAATTTTGATTGTCGGACTTACCCGTCATCCTGAAAATACAAAAGGATGGGATGGTTTCGCAGAACGATTCGAGGGGAAATTGCAGGATTGGGTTAAAAACGAACTGTCTTTCGATAAAAAAAACATCATTACATATCCGGCTTTGGCGGGTGACATCTCGAGAATTATGTTTATCGGCATGGATGACCGCAAGAAAATGAATGAAGATGACGTCCGTGCAGCTTTCGGTTTAGCGGGTAAAGAGCTCGTAAAGAAAAAAATCAAAAACGCTGCGATATACCTTGATTCATTCCAGAACGAGGACATCACTGCAGAAGATGCGGCTTATCTTGCAGCTGAAGGAATCGGTATGGGCATGTACAGTTTTGCCGACTACAAGACATCATCCAATGAAGTGGAAGTGGAACTTGAGACTCTCTCTCTTCTTACAGAAGTAAACGCCGAAGACATCGAGGCAGCCGCACGAATCGGACAAGTATTCGGTGAATCAGTTAACGAAGCACGCACCTTGGTCAATATGCCAGGTAATATCCTGACGGCTACGGCTCTCGCTGATTATGCCCAGGAACTCGGTGAGCAATATGGATTTGATATGGACATCCTGGACAAAGCACAGATGGAAGAGCTTGGGATGGGTGCCATTCTGGCAGTCAACCAAGGGTCTGTAGAAGAACCACGCTTGATTGTAATGAAATACAAGGCGACAGAATCCTTTGAAGATCCGCTTGCGCTTGTCGGGAAGGGAATAACTTTTGATACTGGCGGCTATTCATTGAAACCGAAAGACGGCATCGTCGGCATGAAAGGTGATATGGGCGGAGCGGCAGCTGTTCTTGGTGCGATGAAAATCATAGGGGAGCTGAAACCCGATAAGAACGTGATTGCTGTCATCGCATCAACGGATAATATGGTATCAGGCAATGCATTCAAGCCGGATGATGTCATCACTTCGTTAAGCGGTAAAACAATTGAGATCCTCAATACGGATGCTGAAGGAAGACTTGTACTGGCGGATTCCGTTACATACGCCAAGCAAATGGGTGCCACACGCATCATAGATGTGGCGACTTTGACAGGCGGCGTTATCGTTGCTCTCGGTATGGACAAAACGGGGGCACTTACAAATGACGAAGCATTTTTCGAAGAATTTTTGGAAGCCTCCAATGAAACAGGGGAATTTGTCTGGCGTTTGCCGTTAACGGAAAATGATAAGAAGCGCTTGCGTAAAAGCGATGTCGCTGATTTGAATAATTCACCGGGACGCGATGGCCACATGATTTTCGGAGGCGGATTCGTAGGTGAATTTGTTGAAGATACACCGTGGATCCATTTGGATATTGCGGGTACATCATTTACATCAGCAGCCCATGATCTTGGCCCTAAAGGCGGGACAGGGGCGATGGTAAGGACATTAGCAATGATGGTCGAAAGTTTGGCTGACGGGAAATAAGCAAAAGAAAACCTGCAGACTCAATTGTCTGCAGGCTTTTTTAATGCATATCTTTTTTTCTTGCGATCGACTGCAGGGCCTAAATCGTCCCGTACGGTCTCCTCAGCCACTTTGGTGCCTGAAAGATAGGCAGCCCGGCCAATCAGGTGGCCTCCCACCGGCGCGGTAATAAACAGGAACGCGATGGCAATGAGCATTTGTGTATTGAAAATGCCTTCAATCAGCCAGAAGTGGATGAAGGTACCCGATAGGATAGCCAATACCCCCAGTGTGGAACTCTTTGATGCGGCATGTGTGCGCGTATAGACATCTGGCAGCCGCACAAGCCCAAGAGCTGTTACAACACTGAAAAGGACACCTATGCTGATAAGAATTATGATGAGGATGTTAGCGATTGTTGTCACGATCGAAAATCTCTCCTCTCTCGATGAATTTAGCGAATGCTGCTGTACCGATAAAGGACAGGATACTCAGCAACAGGATAATTTCCAGGAAGAATTCCGTTTCGATAATCAGTGAAAGAAGGGCTACGATGGACACCAGGCTGATTCCAAGTGCATCCAGGGCTACAACCCGGTCTGCTACTGTAGGTCCTTTCACTAATCTGACCAACAAACCGGCGAAAGCCACACTGATGATAGCGAGTGAAATCCAATAGAACATCATCATGGACGGCTCACCTCCATAATCGCGCGCTCAAAAGTATTCTTAATGGAAGAAACAGCTTCTTCAATATCATCGAAATCAAGCGCATGGATATAGAGTCTTTTTTGGTCATCGGAAATTCCGACGACCAAAGTGCCAGGTGTCAGCGTAATCAAAGCTGAAAGCAGGGTTATTTCCCAATCTTGCTTCAACTCAGTCTCCATTTCGAAAATGGCTGGTTTAATGTTCATTTTAGGGCGAAGAACGATGCGCAATACCTGAAGACTGGACAATGTCAATTCCTTCATGAAGAGGATGATCAATGAAATGACAGCCCATACCCTCGTCAAATACAATCTCCCTTTAAAGAATCGGCGCATCATGATGATGATTCCCAAGCCGACCAAAAAGCCGATGGCGAATCCGGAAGGAGTAAAGGACACAGAGATGAACATCCAAACGATTGCCAGAAAGAAGTTCAATAGGATTTGTGAAGACATATCATCTACTCCTTAAATACCGCTTCAATATAAAGCGTTGGATTCAGCAGCACTTCAGCCGCACCAGAAACGAATGGCATGAAGAGTTCCGCACCGACTCCGAAGAATACCGTAATGGCAACCAATATCATCGAAGGAATCAACATAGCTTGATATGCTGATTTTTTTAAAGGTTTTGTTTCGACAGGTTCACCCCAGAAAGCGTAGATGAATATGCGAACCGCACTTAACAAAACAATAAGGCTTGTTGCAAGAATGACAATGCTGCCCCAGAATTGAGGGCCTTCAAAGCCGCCTTGTACAATCAATAATTTACCTGGGAATCCGCTAAGGGGCGGGATGCCCGCTAAGCCGAATGCAGCAACCAGATAAGTCCAGCCAAGGACCGGATAGGTTTTCATCAATCCGCCCATTTTGCGCAAATTGGAAGTACCGAATATCACAGCTACAATTCCTACAAGGAAAAATAACACCGCTTTAATCATCATGTCATGAATGAGGTATAGAATCGAACCTTGAACGCCGGCTTCATTCAGCTGTGATACGCCGAACAGGATGACTCCGACCGCAATGATGATGTTGTAGATGATGATTTTCTTTACATCGAAATAGGCAAGTGCACCGACACAGCCGGCCAGAATGGTCAGAATGGCAATGATGGCCAATAACTCATGAGTAAATCCGACATTCATGGTAAAGAACAGCGTATATGTACGCATGATGGCATAGACGCCTACTTTAGTCAGCAACGCTCCGAATAATGCAAGAATAGGCATCGGAGGCGCATGATAAGAAGCAGGAAGCCAGAAGTACAATGGAAAAATCGCGGCTTTGAAGCCGAAAACCACCAGGAACAATACAGCAATAACCGTCAGGATACCGGTGTTCTCGATCTGCGGTATTTTGATGGCCAGATCCGCCATATTCAATGTGCCTGTCACTGAGTACAGCAGCGCGACAGCAACCACAAATAATGCGGATGAGATAATATTGACCAGTAGATACTTGATCGATTCACGAAGCTGCTGGCGTTCACCGCCGTGGACGATCAGTGTATACGAAGCCATCAGCAGCACTTCGACAAAAACGAATAAGTTGAATATATCACCCGTGGTGAATGCGCCGTTGACACCTGTCAACAGGAACAGCACTGCAGGGTAGTAGAACGACTGCTCACGTTTTATGCCGATGGTCGGGAAGCTGTAGAGTACCACAAACAGCACAATCAGCGATGTCGTGACGACCAGTAACGCCGAGAACAGGTCGGATACCATTGATATACCGAATGGCGCCGGCCAGCTGCCGAGCGTCACCACTTGTATCCCGTCGTTATAGACTTTGAACAACAGGAATAGAGAAGAGGTCAGAGTGGCCAAAGCACCGAGTAATGCGAATAAACGCTGCATTTTGATTTTATTTGGAAACAACATCAGGATTGTAGCCATTATCAATGGAATGATGATCGGGAACAATAATAGATTACTCATGGTCTTCAGTTCCTTTCAGCAATTCCATATTGTCAGTACCAAGCTCCTGATAAGCCCGGTATGCAACAACCAGAAAGAAAGATGTAACAGCGAATGAAATAACGATCGCTGTCAATATCAGCGCCTGCGGCAGTGGGTCTGCATAATCGGAAACAGACACGCCGTCCGCAACAACCGGCGGCGATTCCCCGCCAAGGCCGCCCATCGTCAATAGAAGCAAATGGGCGCCATGGCTGAGGAGGCCGGTACCGATGATGATGCGGATCAGGCTTTTTGAAAGCATTAGGTAAACAGCTGCCATAAATAGAAAACCGATGACAACCGACATGATAATTTCCATTATTCATCCTCTCCAATCGTTTGAATAATGGTCATCGTAACTCCAACAACAACCAAATAGACACCTGCATCGAACAGCATAGCTGAATGCAGGGAAGTTTTGCCGAATAGCGGCAAATCGAAATAATCATATGCGTGTGTAAAAAAAGGAACATCAAACAGGATCGATGCGGCAGCTGTTGCAATCGCCAACAGCAAGCCGACAGAAGTCATTACGACATAATTGACCGGAACGATTTTTTTGACTTTCTGGATTCCGAAAGCAAGCATCAAGAGAACAATTGCGCTTGCTGTCAGCAAACCGCCGACAAATCCGCCACCCGGTGTATAATGGCCGGCGAAAAAGATATGGACAGCGAACATCAGAATGATGAAGGTTACGACTTTTGTAACCGTTTGAAGCATGACATCATTTGTTTTCATGCTGACCCTCCTTTTTCGCAAGTCTCAGCTTGATCAGAGTTATGATGCCGATTCCTGCAATTCCAAGAACACCGATCTCAAACAATGTATCAAACCCTCGGTAATCGACAAGAATTACGTTAACGATGTTTCCGCCGCCCGCTTCCGTATAAACAGTCTCTTTGTAGAATTCTGAAATGGAAGGGAGGGCTTTGCCGGAATGTGCCGCCAAAGCGACGAGTGTCATGGTAACACCTACGCCGAAAGCAATCACGGCATTACCGAACCGGAAACGCATTCGCTCTTCTTTTCTGCTGATTTGCGGTAGATGATAGAAAGCGAGCAGGAACAATGCTACAGATATCGTTTCAATGACTAATTGGGTCAACGCAAGATCCGGTGCACGGAAAATGACGAAGAACAATGCCACCGAATAACCGACTGCCCCGAGAGCGATGATCGCAGTAAGACGGGATTTCGAAAATAAGATCGTCAATGTTGAACCGAGCAGGGCCAGCATGATCACGATTTCGTACAAACCGACCGGAGCCAAGTTATTCATATCAATCGCGAAAGCGTCATTTAAAACAAATGTACCGAGTACGATAATGACGAGGAAACTGAACATATAAACTAAATATGAGCGGATAAACCCGGTCATATAAGTTCTGGAGAAGCGATTCGCTCCTGTATCGCTTAGGAACATCCCTTTATCGTAAAGGCTGTTCAAAGTATTCGGGAAGCGTTCATATAGGTGCTGCCATTTGCGCAACGACCAGAACATCAGGCCGCCCACTGCAAAAATACCAATGGTCATCCAAAGTTCAGGTGTAATGTAACCGTGCCAGGCTGCGACGTGCACATCAACTGCTGCCGGAGAATCATACATAAACGGCTGAATAGCGGCTACGGCTGGTTTGACGAGCCATTCGCCGACAATATTCGGGATGAAGAAGATGACGACTGCCAATATAGCCAGGAAGACAGGCGAGATCAGCATGCCTTTAGGCGCTTCATGTGCCGGTTTCGGCAATTCTTCCGGTTTATGTTTTCCGGCAAATGTATGGAATACAAAATAGAAACTGTAGATGAATGTGAAAACAGAGCCGATCCAAGCAATAACTGGGAACATGATTCCCCAAACATCCATTGACAATAAATCGAATTCAGTTAGAGCGACCATGCCGGTCAGGAACATTTCCTTACTCAGGAAACCTCCGAACGGCGGCAAACCGGCCATCGAAAATGCACCGATCATAGCTACCGTGAAACTGATCGGCATCAAACTCATCAAACCGCCGAGTTTCCGGATATCGCGTGTTCCGGTTTCATGGTCCACAATTCCGGCGATCATGAACAGGCTGCCTTTAAATACAGCATGGTTGATTAGGTGGAAAATCGCCGCAAAGCCTGCGTAATTCAAAGCGATTTCTGTGGCGTTTTCAACATGGAATCCAGCAGCAGATACGCCGAGCAGCGACATGATCAAACCAAGCTGGGAAACAGTGGAGAAAGCCAGAATGCCTTTTAGATCTTTTTGCTTCAAAGCGAAGAATGAGCCCCAAAGCATGGTGAACAACCCGATTCCTGTCACCAGCCAAACCCACGTGCCGGATGCGGCAAATATAGGCGTGAAGCGGGCAACCAGGTATAGGCCTGCTTTTACCATTGTTGCGGAGTGCAGATAAGCACTGACCGGAGTCGGCGCTTCCATGGCATCCGGCAACCAGATGTAGAACGGGAACTGTGCGGATTTCGTAAACGCTCCGAGAAGAATCAGCACGAGTGCCCAGACGAAAAAGTCATGGCCAACCAATTCCGGTGCCTGTGAAATAAGCTCTCGGATTGAATAAGTGTTGCCCATGATTCCGAGCAGCACAAAGCCCCCAAGCATCATCAATCCGCCGAATACGGTGATCATCATTGACTTCAGCGCTCCGAATCGTGAACGGTCGCGCGTATACCAATAACCGATGAGCAGGAAAGATGAAATGGAGGTCAACTCCCAGAACAAGTACAGCGAAATCAGGTGGTCAGATTGAACAACCCCGAGCATCGCTGTCATGAACATCAGGAGATAAACGTAGAAATTATGTAGTTGTTCGCGGTACTTATCCAAGTAAAATATGGAATAAAGTACAACAAGTGCTCCAATGCCCGTGATAAGCAATGAAAACAATAAACTCAATCCGTCGATATAGGCGATGAATGCAATATCAAGCGAAGGAATCCATTGCAGTTCGGACACACGATTGCCGCCTTCTGCAATTGAGGGTAGCAAAGTGGAGTAATAGATGAATAAAGCTGCCGGGACCAGCAAAACAAACCAGCCCGTGTGGATCTGTCCGATTTTTTTAAATAGCAGTGGAATAAATAACGCTGCAATTATGGGCAGAAAAATTAATAAGACGAGTGACAATTGAATCCTCCTTCCGAGCATAAACATGATGAGTTGCTAAAAAAATTATAACGTAAATTCAGCCGCTTTGCATTGTTGGGCGTTTAGTTGAAAGGAAACAGACGCATTTCCAATGATTTATAAAGATAGGAAGAAACTCGATCGAAATAACGAAAATTTTTTATGGAAAAATCATTTTTTTGCATAAAAAAAGGCGGATTCCATATGGAAATCCGTCTTTCGAAAAGAGAATGTGACAAAATTTTAAAAAGTAAAAGTTACATCGACTTCATTTCCTGCTCAAGCAGTACGTCTTCGAAATCCTGGTCGGGTTTTGCCAGAGTGAAGCGCAGGAAGGCAAATGCCAAAACGAACAATACGCCGGTAACAATAAACACAGATGAGATTCCGATAAAACCACTGACGATACCGCCAAAAACCGGGCCGATTATATTCCCGAGAAAACGGAAACTGGTGTTATAGCCCATAATCTCACCTTGGATTTCAATAGGAGCTTCCCTGCGCATCAGTGCGGTGGTGGTCGGGATCATGCCCCCGACTGCTACACCAAACAACAGGCGCAGCACCATCAATTGCCAGAGTTCTGTAACGAAAGCCTGTGGGACGATGAAAACAAATGAAAGAAGCAGCAAAAAGCCGAGCACTTTTTCGTAACCGATCGAATCGCCAAGGCGTCCCCAGCGACGTGCGAAAAGCAGATTGCCGACACCGGCGGCACTGAATGTTACACCTGCCAGGAAAGCTACCTGTGAACTGTCGACTGTCAGCTCTGCCACATATAATGATAACAATGGCTGGATACTGAAATTTCCGATTTGAATTAATGAGGTGATTATCATGACGTTGATCAGCAGCCGGTGGTGGAGAATCCCTTGGATAATCGTTTTGCGTGCATAGACATGTGCGTCTTTATTTGGAGTCTTTTTAATTTCCTTGATTCCGAGGGCTACAAGCAATGCCGCAATACCGATAACAACCGCTGTAATTATGAAGGTATAGTCAAAACCGAACGAGTCGGCCATGAGACCTCCGATTACCGGACCGAATAAAGTGCCGGAAACACTGCCCATCTGTAGAGTGCCAAGCGTTTTACCTGCAATTTCCTTCGGAGTCTGTGTGCTGACAAATGCCAGTGAAGTGGGGATGAATCCCGTCACAACCCCCATGAACAGGCGGATCATGAATAGTTCGTGGACAGAATCTGCCGCTCCCATGAGATAAATGCTGATGGCAATACCGAAACCGTTGATGATGAGTATCGGTTTGTAGCCGTACCGGTCTGCGATGCGTCCCCAAATAGGCGACATGAACAGAGCAGCAACAAAGGTGACGCCAAATACCAGCCCTGCCCAGCGCTGGACATATTCAGCTGAAAAGTCGCCGAGCGATTCTATATATAAAGATAGAAAAGGCATAATCATCGTAGTGCTTCCCGCTACCAGGAAGTTCGTGAACATGATTATCATGAAATTTCTTTTTTGCACATCCATAGCGGATACCTTCTTTCTGAAACGTGCATCTGCCTCTATTATATATTATTTCGTCACTCGAAAAAAGAAAGATAAATTACCAGTGAATTCCGAAATCTATTGTGCTAGAATAAAGCGGGGTGAATACAAAATGAAAAAATTATTGATGCCTTTATTTATGACGGCAGCCCTGCTGGCCGCATGCGGATCGCAGGAAGCAGATAAAGAAACAAATGAAACAGACAAAGAACCGACCGAACAACAAACTGCTTCGACTGCGGAATCCAGTGGAGATTTTCCGCAATTGACGGATGAAATCGCAGAAGACGAAGCACTGGTGGATATGAACACATCCATGGGGACGATCAAGATCAAATTATTTCCGGAACTCGCTCCCAAAACAGTGGAGAACTTCCTGACTCATGCAAAAGATGGTTATTATGACGGCGTGATTTTTCATCGGGTCATCAAAGATTTCATGATTCAGGGTGGAGATCCTGAAGGAACAGGCCGAGGTGGAGAAAGCATTTACGGTGAAGGCTTTGAAGATGAAATTTCTGACAGACTTTATAATTTCCGCGGTGCATTATCTATGGCAAATGCTGGCCCTGGAACAAACGGCAGCCAGTTTTTCATTGTCCAGCTTCCGGAATTGCCTGAAGAAGGAATGCCTTCTGCCGAAGTTCCTGACGAAGTCAGGGAAGAATATGCCACAAATGGCGGAACACCTTGGCTTGACGGGAAGCACACTGTATTCGGGCACGTGGTCGAAGGCATGGATATCGTCGATGCCATCGCTGAAGTTGAAACGATTCACGGAGATCGTCCGGTTGAAGATATAGTCATCGAATCAATCGACATCATCCAGGAATAGCAAAAAGGAAGATCCCGAGTGGATCTTCCTTTTTCTTGCTTATAGGAGCACTTTCATCCAAGTGCTTTAATAATGCGGTTGACTCCGTCTTCGAGGACTGATGGAGGACATGCGACATTCAGACGCAGGAATCCCGTGCCGGCTTCGCCGTATTTCGAACCAGGTTCCAACGCCACTTTGCCGACGTTCAGCAGTTTATCCATAATTTCGGATTCTTTCATTTCAAGTCCCCGGCAGTCCAGCCACATCAGATAGGTAGCTTCAGGTTTAGGCGCTTTAATTGCAGGGATGGCCGCATTCAGTTTGTTGATCACCATATCCATATTGGAAGAAAGGACATCCAGTAATTCATCGAGCCAGACATCTCCTTCTTCATATGCCGCTTTTAAAGCGACCGGAGCAAAGGCGTTCATCATGCCAGTGCCATTTGCAGCGGCATGATTTTCCAGGCGCATCCGTTTTTTTGGATCTGTAACGATCAGCATCGAAGCTTGAATGCCGGCCAGATTGAAAGTTTTGGTTGGTGCGATGCAAGTGAAAATACGGTGCGCCTGATCACCTGCTAATTTGGCCAATGGAATATGCAGATGTGGTTTCAGAACCAGGTCTGAGTGGATTTCATCCGAAATGATAAGTACATCATGTTTTTCTGCCAGGCGAAGTATTTCTTTCATTTCATCCTCTTTCCATACTTTTCCGCCGGGATTATGCGGATGGCAGAAGATGAAGAAGGTGGCTTTTGAAAACTTTTCTTCCAAATCAGTGAAGTCGAAACTGAATTCGCCGTCTTTTTCTATCAATTCGCTGTAAAGCACTTTTCTTCCCTGGTTTTGCGGAATTGAAAAGAATGGCGGGTAGACGGGCGGTGTAACAACCACTGCGTCTCCTGGATTGGTAAATACTTGCAGAATGGCGGCAATCGCAGGAATGACTCCGGTTTGGAACATGATTTCATCATTTTTGATTTGCCAGTCATTGCGCTTGGACTGCCAGGCTGCCACCGCGCTCTTAATCTCTTCATCCATGTACGTATAGCCAAGGATCGGATGCTCAAGCCTGTTTTTAAGCGCTTCCGTAACAGGGGGAGGAGCTGGGAAATCCATGTCTGCGACCCATAGTGGCAATATTTCTGATGCATCTTCCACTTCGTAGATCATCTCCATCAGATCCCATTTGACTGAGCGGGTTTTTCTTCGTTCATGCACGTCTTCGAATAAACTCAACACAATCTCCTCTTTTCTTTTAGGTTTCTATGATATTATAGCTGTTAGCACAACAGAATGTTAGGTGAAAAACTTATGGTTAACGAAGAAATGAATAAGCAGGCTGGAATTATAATGGAAGAATGGGACCCTCTCGCTTTGGGCGGAGGTATGTATAGTAATCCGATTATTGATGTGATTGAACAGCTGCAGCTGCTTGATGATCCGAGTGGACTGGCGAAACAGATTCAAAGCATCTATCAAATCTCATTCGGGATCTGGATACCGCTGGAGAAATGTGTGGCTGTTTCCTATAAACTGTTGGCATTGAAATTTGAAGCGAAAAACATCATATAATTAGAAAAAGAGTTTCCGGCTATTGATGGCCGGAAACTCTTTTTCTTTATTGTTCTACAGGTTCCATTCCGTCCAGCAGATTGGAAGCGGGAACTTCAAGTGCATTCGAAAGCTTCATGATGGTCTGGACAGAAGGGATTTCCTCTCCTGTTTCATATGAGTGAAGTCGCGCCACTCCGACTCTTGTTTTTAAGGCAAGATCGTCGAGGGACAAATTGCGCTCTTCCCGCAGGAATTTAAGCTGGGCGTGTAAATCTTTACGCATATTCATACACTCCTTTTTTAAATGGTACTTTCTTCTAAATAAAGCATAACATAAAGCAAGCGTTTCGTTTTGCGAAATTATGTCATTTTCAGAACAGTTATCAGAAGATACCGATGATTCCCTGCACAAAGACAAAAATAATCGCCACTGGCGCAACATAGCGTAAAAGTACACGCCAGACATCCACGAGCCGTTGCTGTTCGTGCATTTCAGCATGCGCGTCTTGCTTGGTCAACACATAGCCGGCAAATAACGAGATGAATAGCGCTCCCATCGGCAGGCCGATTCGGCTCGTCAAAATATCAATGAAATCGAAGAATGTGTAGCCGAAGAATATTGGATCTGAAAAGACGCCGTATGATAATGCGCTTGGAATCCCGACAATGAAAATCGCGAGTCCCGCAAGCCATGAAATTTTACCGCGTTTATCATATTTATCCTTGACTGCTATCGAGACAGTGATTTCAAGCATTGAAATGGAAGAAGTCAATGTTGCGAAAAGAAGCAGGATAAAGAATAGGATGATCAGGAACTGGCCCATGAATAATTCATTGAATATTGCCGGCAAGATGATAAACACAAGACCTGGTCCCTGGTCCGGCAGATAATCCAAAGCAAAGACGGCCGGAAAGATAATCAGTCCCGCCATAATCGAAATGACGATATTCAATGTCACAACACTTACCGCGGAACGGCCCAGATTTTCTGTCTTCGGCAAATAGGAAGCATAAGTGATCATCCCTGCAACTCCGACACTCAGTGAAAAGAACGCCTGACCAAGAGCGGTCAATGCAGTATCAAAATTAAAGAAAGACCAATCCGGCACAAACATGAACTTTACGCCTTCCATTGCGCCGTCCAATGTCAATGATCTGATCATCAGAATGACGAAAAAAATCAGCAACGCCGGCATCATGATTTTGCTGGCACGTTCAATACCCGATTTGATGCCGCCTTGTACGATGAAAATCGTCAAGAACATGAATGCGGCTTGTGCTATCAGGACTTCTAAAGGATTCGAGATGATATTCGTGAACAATTCCCCAAAGCCGCTGTCGCTGTAATCGGATAATTGGAATAGAATCGCCCTCACCAGGTAGGAAAGGATCCATCCGCCGACTACACTATAGAAAGACAGGATCAGGAATGCGAAGATGAATCCTGACCAGCCGATCAGAAACCAAGGTTTACCCGGAGCCTGTTTCTTAAGACCGGTGACGGCATCAGCCTGTCCCCGGCGTCCGATAACAAATTCTGCGAGCAAAATCGGCAGTCCGATGAATATGGTGCTGATGATGAATAATAATATAAAAACACTGCCTCCGTTGGCACCTGTTTCATAAGGGAATTTCCAGATTGCACCCAGTCCGATGGCACTGCCGGCAGCTGCCAGGATGAATCCGAGTTTTGATGCCCATTGCTCACGTTTCTCCATTGTTTTCACTCCTATTTCAAGTAGATTTTTTCATTCTACACGAGCAACCCGCAAAAAAATAGATAAATTTGAAACTTCACTGATTTCGTAGCGTATAATAAACATATAAAGGAAGAGATTGAATATTTCAATTTTAAAAGGGGTTCTTCGAATGCAAACAGATGATTTGTTAAATAGAGCAAAAGCGGGTGACAAAGAGGCGTTGATTGCCTGGAGCAGGAGCTTTGCGCCAGCGATTGCCCAGTTCGCATACCAAGCCGGCATTGCAGAAGAGAACATCAGCTATTTTCGGCTGCAAGTCCTCAAGGATTTCAGCAACAACATTAAAGCCATTGAAGCAAATAACGCTGACAATAAAATATACGAATCGGCATTTCGAATATTGAAAGACGAACAGCTGGCTCAAAGTGAAAGGTCCAATGAACTTGCTTTGAAGTTCGAGGAAGATAAAGAAACACATAAAGCGATCCAAGAGATTTCGCTAATTGAAAAATTGGCGCTGATCCTTTTTCAATTCCATGGGAAAGATCATCACGATGTTGCGGACATCCTAGGTTTATCTGAAAGCTCCGCTGATTCGGCTATAAGTGAAGCACAATCTGAATTAAAAAAGTCCCTCATTATTGAAAGTGATGGAGATGTGCAAAAGCGGCTGGACTTACTTGCAAAATCCTATAGCAGAGTCCAATTCATCGAAATGGATGAGATTATACCTGAAGAAGTAATCGTGGCAGAAGAACTGCCTGCTGAAATGAAAAGAGAAGAGAAAACATCGGTCAATAAGAAAACATTGGCTACTTTAGCTGGTATAAGTTTATTTCTGTCGACAGTAATCGGCGCTTCCTTTTTATTCAACGAGCAGCCTGTCGAAACTCAACAGTCAGCCGCAGAAGAAGAGAATCCGACGACCGTCACCAAGGCGATGGTCCAAAAATGGGAAGCTGAGTACGAAGAGATCCGTACAGCAGCACCTGAAAGCCTTGGTTTATCGATGGAAACTTTCGAACAGCTGGAATATGTCAAAAAAGCGGATGCTCTAAAAGAGCGTACTTTCAGCCGCCAAAATGTAAAGCAGCTTCAGGATGATCCTGAACGGATGCAAGAACAGGTCGATGTCCTGATGTGGAATATCCATACGCCGAAAGGGATGCTTGATTCTGTTGAGAACTATAGAATCTTAAGTTCAGAAACCAGTAAATTCCTCGTGATTTATACGGAAAAAACAGAGCAGTTGATGACAATAGCCGACGGTTTGCTGGAAAAATATAAAGACGAACTGATGACGGCGGAAGTGAACGGTCTGCTGTCTCCGGAAAAACTCATGCATAGCCGTCAGGACTATCCGGAGGAAATTGAAAATCTGACATCTTCTTTAAGAGAATATACTTTCCAATATTCAGTCCATCCCAACGAAGAGCGCTTCCGTACTATGAGGGATATCACCAAATTCTATCAAGTACATCCATTTGGGTCGGATATGATAAGCAGTCAATACCTGGACATTCTGTGGAGTACGCCAGTTTTTGACGAGACGGGTATGCTATGGCCGGTGGAACTGTTGCCCCAAACGATCGTTACGATGTCGGCATTCATGAGTGATCCGCTTGCAGATCCGGTATTGAAAGGTGAAGTTGAGCCACAATTGCTGACTGCTTTCTTTACATTATTGAAAGGGGACGAACATATCGAAGTTTTTGACGATAAAGCAGTGGTGAAAGAAGAATTCCAGATTGCCTGGGAAAGTTTGCTTCAGTACAACAGCAATCCGGTCACTTTTTTGATGCTGCCGATTCTGGAAGAATTCGAAGAAAGCGGCTGGAGAGAATCCGCGCATTACGACCAGCTTGCATACCCGGATATTCTTTATGCAATTGACCTGGAAAACAGCGGCGAACTGGCTGCAAAACTGCCAAATGGCGATTTGCAGATAGAAACAATGAGATTTGATTTGGAAGACTACGATTACAGCGATATTCAACCGCTATATGAGGAATTCTCAGCAACATACGATCCTCAACTTCTGTCTGGAGTTGAACCGATGGACATCATCAAGCTGTATTATTATGCCAATAAAATTGAAGATATTGAAACGATGTGGCATCTGACAGCTGATGATGAGCTAAAGCCATCTTTAGAGGAGTACACCAAAAAGTGGAGAGAACAACCAGAGATTACGGAGACCATGCGAAACATAGAGATTTTCAGTGATAATTTGCACCGACAAGGCAGAAAGATTTATATTACAGCTTTTGGACAGCCTGTCGAAGCCGGCATAGAATACCAGATGGGAGCCAATTACTTTACCCTAATAACTGAACGGGACAAAATTTGGCTGATGCAGCATCAGATAAACGAGCATTACACTAAAGAAGAGAATTTCGAAGGTTATGACGCCAAAGTCCAGAACTACTATAAGAACATTGCGGAGAGCGGAAAAAGGGATGCCATCCAACTGGCTACTCCAGCAGAAATTGCTGGAATTTTCCTGCTGGCTCTCGAAAATGAAGATGTTAAAACGATGAGATTGCTGGTGAATGAAATGGACGATACCATCAGCGACGACATGTTTAAGCAACGATGGATGAATGGCCATCTGATAGCTTATTCGAAAATGACCGGTATTTCGTTTACTGCAGATGCTATTAACGCTGGCTCTAATCGAATACATGGCGGCGTCGATATCAGTATGAAATCAGATTCAATGGATGACAGGCGCTATTTACAGATGGAAAAAGTGGAGGATTCCTGGATGATTTTAGACATGTTCGGCTATTAATTTTACGCAGCTCATCTATCTGTGCTATAATATACAGATGCCAATAGGTGTATAGGATAATATAGACAAGACTAGGAGCGGGTAGAACATGACAAAAGCATATCAAACAGGTGACACAGTATCAGGTAAAGTAACAGGAATCCAGCCATACGGAGCTTTCGTGGCACTTGACGAACAGACTCAAGGCTTGGTCCACATCTCTGAAATTACTCACGGTTACGTAAAAGAAGTAAGCGAGTATCTGTCAGTTGGACAGGAAGTTGATGTTAAAGTTTTGGAAGTTGATGAGAAATCGAAAAAAATCAGCCTTTCAATCCGTGCATTACAGGAGCAGCCACCAGCGGCTCAACGCACAGAAAAGCCGAAACAATCACTTCAGTCACATGTAAACGAAAATGATTCAGAAGGATTCAATTCGTTGAAAGACAAAATGCAAGAGTGGATCAAGCGCTCTGGACAGTAAGAAAAGTGAAAGCGCCCGTTAAGCTCTGAAAGGCATAAGACAGAACAGCGGCGCGGTCCTGACCGCAGAGCTGGGCTGGCTTATGACCCGAAGAGCTGGGTGCTGGAGTCTGGACAGTTAAGAAAAGCGAAAGCGCCCGTTAAGCTCTGAAAGGCATAAGACAGAACAGCGGCGCGGTCCTGACCGCAGAGCTGGGCTGGCTTATGACCCGAAGAGCTGGGTGCTGGAGTCTGGACAGTAAGAAAAGCGAAAAATGAAGCACAGACATCACGTCTGTGCTTCATTTTTTTTTATTTTCCGTAAGCGGTACTGCAAGTTCTGCCGGCTCATGCCAAGTGACGCAGCAGCTTTCGTGACATTGCCGTTATGCAGGTCCATCGCTTTTTGCAGGTAATAGATTTCAGCTTCAAACAAATACTCTTCCAGTGGAAGCAGTTCTTTATTGGATTGCACAATAAAATCCTCCGGCTGAAGAGTTCCTATCTTTTCCGTTTTCAACTTGAAATGGTAGGGGAGCAACTCCACACCGACCGTTTCTTCAGTCGTCAGCATGGAAGTGATTTCATCGAGCAGCAACTCCAATTCCTTCAAATTCCCCGGCCATTCATATGATAGCAGCAATTTTTCAACCTGTCCGTCAACCCGCCGCACCATGGAACCGAATTTCATCCGGTGCCGCGAGAAATAATCAGTGACGAATGGCAGGATGTCTTCTTTTCTTCTGCGAAGCGGCTGAATGGGAATAGCTATCGCTGAAAAGAAATAATACAGTTCCTTCAATAATTTCTGAGCCGCTATCAATTCAACGGGATCTTCACCGACACTGGCGATGAAATAAACATCGCTGCCAGAATGTTCCTTGACCATTTCAAGAAGTTTCAATTGCAAAGGGATCGAAAGCATATCAATTCGCTCGCAATATACAGTGCCGCCAGCCCGGTTCTTCATTTCCGCTGATAACTGAGTGATCGAATCCGTTGAAGTGCCGTGGGAAAAGAGGATCGACATCTCTTCAGACCCATCGTGGTGTGCACGGTGTATTGCCTCAGCGATCAATTCCTTGCCTGTGCCTGATTCGCCAACCAACAGGACGGGCAGTTTTGCCAAAGCCGCTTTCTCGGCTGTAGCAATCACTTTTTTCATGCTTGCCGAAACTGCCGTGATGCTATTGAACGTAATCGGTTCCTCGTATTTCTTCAATGGCTGATAGACGACCTTCTCTAAAGTCGTCACATCGCGCGCCAATTCGATGGCGCCGATCATTTGGCCGTTTTCGTACACGGGATATGTGTCGTTGATTGTTGTGATTTCCTGTCCTTTGCGATTCCAGTACGTCTGTTTGGAATTCAGAACCGGAGACCCGCTTTGCAGAACTTTCAGCAAAGTGCTTTCAGCTTGGTCAAAACGGAACATTTCCAGCAGCGACCGATCAGCCAATTCCTCAAAATCGAATCCTTCGATATCTTTCATCTTTTTATTGTACAAAATCGTCTTCCCTTTCGGATCAACAGCATGGACACCTACTCCCACATGCTCTGAAGCGAATTTATAAAATGGGTTAAGATCCACTTTCACTTGCTTCATGTTAGCCACCCCAAAATTTTTTTAATATTTCAAATGAAAATGCTTGAATTATGCAGAGATCTTTTGCATTATTATAAGTGGAAACGCTTTATAAGTGCAAATTTTTTTTGCGCTTAAACCATATTCAAGGAGGATTTATAATGATTCCCTACAAACACGAACCATTTACAGATTTCTCGATCGACAAGAACCGCAACGATTATTTGGAAGGCTTGAAAACTGTCGAGGCATACCTTGGCCAGGACTATCCATTGATCATCGGTGGAGAGCGAGTTACGACTGATGATAAAATTGTTTCATTCAACCCGGCAAATAAGGAAGAGATTATCGGCCGCGTTTCAAAATCAAACAGAGAATTGGCTGAAAAGGCGATGCAGTCTGCTGATGAAGCCTTTAAGACTTGGAAGAAAGTAAAACCTGAAGTACGTGCAGATGTATTGTTCAGAGCAGCGGCAATCATCCGCCGCCGCAAGCATGAATTCTCAGCTTTGCTGACAAAAGAAGCAGGCAAACCATGGAACGAAGCGGATGCAGACACTGCAGAAGCAATCGATTTCCTTGAATATTACGGCCGCCAGATGCTTGAAATGAAAGATGGCAGACCAATGGAAAGCCGTCCAGGCGAATACAACCGCTATGACTATATTCCTCTTGGAGTAGGCGTTGTCATTTCACCATGGAACTTCGCATTCGCGATTATGGCCGGTACGACTGTTGCGGCAATGGTTGCCGGCAATACAGTCCTATTGAAACCAGCTTCTACAACACCTGTAGTAGCATATAAATTCATCGAAGTGCTTGAAGAAGCAGGTATGCCAAAAGGCGTCGTTAACTACATTCCAGGACCAGGTTCTGAAGTAGGCGACTACCTTGTTGACCACCCGAACACTCGCTTCATCTCATTCACAGGTTCAAAAGAAGTAGGTCTTCGCATCGCGGAACGTTCTTCAAAAGTCAACGAAGGCCAAATCTGGATGAAACGCCTGATTGCCGAAATGGGCGGTAAAAACACGATGGTCATCGATTCTGACGGCGACCTTGAACTTGCAGCGCAGTCGATTGTAAAATCAGCATTCGGTTTCAGCGGACAGAAATGTTCTGCAGGATCCCGTGCAGTTATAGTTGAAGATGCTTATGATCAAGTTCTTGAGCGTGTAATTGAATTGACGAAAGAATTGACGATCGGTAATCCGGTTGATCAGAACAACTATATGGGGCCGGTCATTGACGGCAACTCTTATAAAAAAATCATGGATTATATCGAAATCGGCAAAGGTGAAGGCCGTCTGGTAGCAGGCGGAGACGGAGACGATTCAAAAGGTTTCTTCGTAAACCCTACAGTTTTTGCTGATCTTGATCCAAAAGCCCGCATTATGCAGGAAGAAATTTTCGGGCCGGTTGTCGGATTGATGAAAGCGAAAGATTTCAAAGAAGCGATCGATATCGCCAATAACACCGAGTACGGTTTGACTGGTGGCGTAATCACGAACAACCGCGAACATCTTGAATACGCGCGTGAAGAATTCCACGTAGGTAACCTGTACTTCAACCGTGGATGCACTGGCGCAATCGTCGGCTATCAATCTTTCGGCGGATTCAACATGTCAGGTACAGATTCAAAAGCGGGCGGACCTGATTACATCGCGCTTCACATGCAAGCAAAAACAACTTCCGAAATGTTCTAATCAGCATTTTAATGGGTAGGTAAATATAGATGAGAAGGCAGACTGATGGTCTGCCTTTTTCAAAAGGAGGAATTTTAAATGACTAAGACTCAAGAGATTATCAACCAAACTGAAAAATACGGTGCACCGAACTACCATCCGCTTCCAATCGTCATTGCGGAAGCTGAGGGTGTATGGGTGAAAGATCCGGAAGGCAATAAATTTATGGACATGCTGTCTGCGTATTCCGCTGTCAACCAGGGCCACCGCCATCCAAAAATCATACAGGCGCTGAAAGACCAGGCTGACCGTGTGACGTTGACTTCGCGTGCTTTCCATAACGATATGCTGGCGCCGTGGTATGAAATGATCTGCAAAGTTTCCGGCAAAGAAATGGCTCTGCCGATGAATACTGGTGCAGAAGCAGTCGAAACGGCTGTGAAAGCAGCTCGCCGCTGGGCATATAATGTTAAAGGCGTTGAAGAAAACAAAGCGGAAATTATCGCCTGCGAAGGAAACTTCCACGGCCGTACGATGACAGCTGTTTCATTGTCATCAGACCCTGAATACCGCAAAGGATTCGGACCGATGCTTCCGGGCATCAACATCGTTCCTTACGGTGATTTGGACGCTTTAAAGAATGCGATTACTCCAAATACAGCTGCATTTTTAATCGAACCGATCCAAGGCGAAGCGGGAATCATCATTCCGCCCCCAGGATTCATGAAAGCTGCAAGAGAACTATGCCGTGAAAACAACGTGCTTTTCATTGCTGATGAAATTCAGGCTGGTCTTGGCCGTACTGGTAAAATGTTCGCTTGTGAATGGGAAGATGTTGACCCGGACATGTATATTCTGGGGAAAGCACTTGGAGGCGGCGTATTCCCGATCTCCTGTGTTGTAGCAGATCACGAAATCCTTGGTGTTTTCAATCCGGGATCCCACGGTTCAACATTCGGCGGAAATCCATTGGCATGTGCGGTATCCATTGCGTCAATCGAAGTTCTGCAGGACGAGAAGCTGGCTGACCGTTCACAGGAACTGGGCGAATATTTCATGAATCAACTGAAAGAAATTTCACATCCTTCTATTAAAGAAGTTCGTGGACGCGGTTTATTTATTGGAATGGAATTGAGTGAAGCTGCACGGCCATATTGTGAAGAATTGAAAGAACTCGGTTTATTGTGCAAAGAAACACATGATACGGTTATCCGATTCGCGCCGCCGTTGATTATCAGCAAGGAAGACCTTGACTGGGCTTTGGAGCGGATCCGCAAAGTATTCACTAAATAAGATCTATATGGCAAACGCTTACTGAACTGTGTTACACTGTATGCGGAGTAATTACTAAAATACAAAGAGGCGAACTAATAAAATGGCTGAAAACTTGAACTTGTTGACGTCAACGCAGAACGTTATCAGAACTGCATTGGAAAAGCTTGGATACGAAGAATCGATGTACGAACTACTGAAAGAACCTATGCGAATCATGGAAGTCCGTATTCCAGTTCGTATGGATGATGGAAAAACGAAAGTATTTACAGGATTTCGTGCACAGCATAACGACGCGGTAGGACCTACTAAGGGGGGCGTACGCTTCCACCCGGATGTCAATCGTGAAGAAGTTATGGCTCTATCCATGTGGATGACTTTGAAATGTGGTATTGTCGACCTTCCATACGGCGGCGGTAAAGGCGGGATCATTTGTGATCCGCGTGAAATGTCCATGCACGAGATTGAAAAGTTGAGCCGCGGTTATGTCCGTGCCATCAGTCAGATAGTTGGACCGAACAAAGATATTCCAGCACCGGACGTCTTTACGAATTCACAAATTATGGCCTGGATGTTCGACGAATACAGCAAAATTGATGAATTCAACTCGCCTGGTTTTATTACAGGCAAGCCGATTGTACTTGGCGGTTCGCAAGGGCGCGATAAAGCGACTGCACAAGGTGTTACAATTGTCATCAATGAAGCAGCTAAAAAACGCGGTCTGGAAATGAAAGGTGCGCGTGTAGTAATCCAGGGATTCGGCAACGCTGGCAGTTTCCTGGCGAAATTCCTTCACGATGCTGGAGCTAAAGTTGTCGGCATCTCTGACGCATATGGTGCGCTGCACGATCCGAACGGCCTGGATATCGATTATCTTCTTGATCGCCGGGATAGCTTCGGAACGGTGACAAACCTGTTCGACAACACAATCACTAACAAAGAATTATTTGAACTTGATTGTGATATCCTTGTGCCTGCTGCAATCTCTAACCAGATTACAGAAGAAAATGCCAATGATATCAAGGCTTCAATTGTTGTTGAAGCAGCCAACGGCCCTACGACAGCAGAAGCGACGAAAATGCTTACTGATCGTGGAATCCTGTTGGTGCCTGATGTTCTTGCAAGTGCCGGCGGCGTTACTGTATCCTACTTTGAGTGGGTGCAGAATAACCAGGGCTATTACTGGACACAGGAAGAAGTGGACGAAAGACTTAATAAGAAATTGGTTGATGCTTTCGAAAACATCTACAATGTTGCTACTACACGTAATATCGATATGCGTCTCGCAGCCTATATGGTTGGAGCCCGCAGAACAGCTGAAGCCGCGCGATTCCGTGGCTGGGTATAAAACATCGAAAACCGCTTGGATTTTAAATCCGAGCGGTTTTTCTAATCCAATCTTTTGCAATTGAAAATCAGAAGCTACATAATAAATGAGGAAAAGGAGGCTGAATTATTTTGAATAAATTCACATTTTACAATCCGGTTAAACTAATTTTCGGTAAAGGCCAACTAGAGGCTATTAAATCTGAGTTGCCTCAATACGGCAATAAAGTTCTCGTTGTATACGGCGGGGGAAGCATCAAGAAAAACGGCTTATATGATGAAGTTATGGAAAATTTGGCTTCTGCAGGAATGGAAGTATTCGAACTTGCGGGTGTAGAGCCGAATCCTCGTTTATCTACAGCAAAAAAAGGCATCGAAATCTGCAAAAAAGAAAATATCGACGTACTATTGGCTGTAGGTGGAGGTTCAGTTATTGACTGTACAAAACTTATTGCCTCGGGAGCTAAATATGACGGTGATGCATGGGACTTTGTTTCCCGCAAAGCCCAGCCAAAAGAGGCCTTGCCATTCGGAACGGTGCTGACACTAGCTGCAACAGGCTCCGAGATGAATGCTGGATCAGTTATTACTAATGAAGAAACACAAGAAAAATATGGGTGGGGTAGTCCTCTTTCATTCCCGAAATTCTCGGTATTGGATCCTACATATACAATGACTGTTCCTGAAGACCAAACGGTTTATGGGGTTGTTGATATGATGTCCCACATGTTCGAGCAATATTTCCACAATGCAAAAAATACGCCAGTGCAGGATCAGATGATTGAAGGGGTATTGCGGGCAGTGATCGACACAGCTCCGAAACTTATGGAAGATCTGCAGAGCTATGAGCACAGAGAAACGATTCTCTTTGCAGGAACTATGGGGTTGAATAACTTCTTGCAAATGGGTTATAACGGAGACTGGGCGACGCATAATATTGAACATGCGGTTTCTGCGGTCTATGACATTCCGCATGCAGGAGGTTTGGCAATTCTGTTCCCGCACTGGATGCGCCATAATGTCAAAGTGAACCCAGAGAGATTCGCTCAATTGGCTGTCCGCGTATTTGGAGTTGATAGTGAGGGCAAGTCTGATGAAGAAACAGCTCTGGAAGGCATTGATCGTTTGTCGGCATTTTGGACGTCGTTGGGAGCGCCATCTAAACTTGAAGACTACAACATTGATGATTCCAATTTCGAATCCATTATCGAAAAAACATTAGTGTATGGAGAGTTCGGCAACTTCAATAAGCTGAATGATAAAGACGTGCGTGATATCCTGCAAGCGTCTGTATAATATAAAAAACTGCTTGAGCCATTCAGCTCAAGCAGTTTTTTAATTCGTGATTTCAATATCCACTTGTTCGACATTGTCTATGGAATATAGATCCTGATATAAATCCAGCGTATCTTTTTCTTGAAGATATGAAACGCGGATAAAAAGTTCATGGTAACCTGACCCAGTATTTTTTTCATTATCTGGATGTGTAATGGAAATGCCTTCGATGGCAATTCCGGATTTTTTAAGCTCATCAATGACTGGTTTGATAAATTGTCTTTCCACTATAAATATTCTTACAGTTGCCTCTGTCATTCGAAGTCGTGCAGGTCCCAGCTTAATCATCAAAGGCGGCAATAATTCTATAGCCAGCAATACGATCAGAACTGTAAGTGTAGCTTCTAAATAAAATCCGGCAGCGACAGCTATACCGATACCTCCAGCTCCCCATATCATTGCAGCGGTGGTCAAACCCGATATGGAATCATTTCCTCTTTTAAGGATTACTCCAGCTCCAAGAAAGCCGATTCCTGAAACAATCTGAGCGGCTAAACGTAAAGGGTCCATCGTAATATTTACATTTTCATATTCACTGCCTTGCGCAATATATGCTGATTCGATGGATATAATAGTTAACAGACAGCTGAATGTAGAAATTACAACACTCGTTTTTAATCCGACGGGCTTCCGTTTTAATTCTCTTTCTAATCCAATAACTAAACTGAGTGCAGCTGCAATAAGCAGTTTGAGAAAAGTTTCTACAGAAGAAATCTGTAAAGCACTGAAAAATTCCATTATTAACCCCCCGATCTTTATTTCTGGTTGCTTCTATTAGTTGTAAATGGCAAACTAATCTTTAATGATTTAATTACATCAGAGAATGAAATTTGAGGTGCAAGCATGGAAAAATCAGCAATCCATCCCTATATTCCAATTATAGTAGGTGTAATATCAGTTGCAATGTCTGCAATATTTGTGAAAATGACAAATGCTGACTCAGGAGTGACTGCATTTTATAGAATGTTATTTTCAATACTGATCATGAGTCCATTATTCTTTTTTAAATATACCCATGAAGTAAAAAAGCTAAGCAAAAGAGATTGGCTCTTTACAACCATAGCCGGTATATTTTTAGCTTTTCATTTTATACTATGGTTTGAGTCTTTAAACTATACCAGTGTAGCTAGCTCGACGGTGCTGGTTACATTGCAGCCGCTATTTGCATTTGCTGGCACTTATTTTTTCTTTAAAGAAAAGTTGTCTGTCAAAACAATTGTTTCAGCACTTATAGCAATCGGCGGCAGCGTTTTAATAGCATATGGAGATTTTAAAATAAGTGGACAAGCATTATTTGGCGATATTCTAGCGTTGATTGCCTGTGCATTAATAACAGCTTATTTATTATTCGGCCAAGATATCCGAAAACGTCTTTCGTTGGTGACGTATACATTTGTAGTTTATGGCGTTAGTACAATAACATTATTCTTCTATATAGTTTTAAAAGGTGAATCTTTTGGACCGTATCCAGCTCAAGAATGGATGTGGTTTGTGCTTTTGGCTATTATTCCAAACCTCCTGGGGCATACGCTCTTTAATTGGGCGTTAAAGTGGGTGAGCACCAATGTGATATCCATTGCAATACTTTTTGAACCAGTTGGGGCAGCTGTATTAGCTTACTTTATACTTGGAGAGTATTTGAACGCCAGTCAAATCATAGGTGGAACAGTAGTGATTTTGGGGATAATGTTCTTTATAATAGACTATGAAAAAGTAAAAAAAATCTTTTTTAAGGTTTTCCCTTGATTTTTATCGGTCAAGGGTTTATATTAATACATGTCCTTAAAACAGCCCGAAAAAATATTTTAAAATAGTATTGACTTCGCAGCTTAAACAGGATATATTAATAAAGTCGCCAATGAGCGCGGCGTTATCATTTGAACCTTGAAAACTGAACAGCAAAACGTCAATAAACAACT
>NZ_PJBO01000039.1:0-16247 GCF_002836425.1 Planomicrobium sp. MB-3u-38
CATTTATGTCCAGACCTTAATTATAATAAAGATACACAAGATAATAAACATTTAGGTCATAAGGAGTGATTTGAAGTTGGAAAAACATGAATTTGATGTAAAAACCCGTAGCCCTTGGACACCATTAACGGGTGTAAAAACAATTGTTGTTTCACCAAGTGAAAAAAGGATAAACGGTTCGGTTACGATTCCTGGAAGTAAAAGTTTAACAAATAGAGCTTTAATTATGGGTGCTTTAGCTAATGGAAAGTCAAAGGTAACAGGAATTTTAAAAAGCGATGATTCGTATTGGTGTATAGATTCTTTAAAAAAATTAGGAATAAAAATAGATATTCAAGATGAGACAGCTTACATTGAAGGAATGGGGGGGAAATGGGATTCAGGTAGTTTGTACATTGGGGCAGCAGGTACGATTGCAAGGTTTTTACCTGGAGCTTTAGCATTATCAAGTAAAGGGACATGGGAGATTGAAGCAAGCGCAAGTATGAGTAAAAGACCCGTTTCTCCTTTAATAGATGCTTTAAAAGAACTTGGTGCCGATATAAAATATTTGAATAATAAGGGTTACTATCCGTTGTCAATAAAAGGTAAAGAATTAGCTGGAGGTAATGTTAGCCTTTCGGGTAAGATTTCTAGCCAATTTATTAGTGGTTTACTGATTCCGTCACCTTATACTAAAAAGTCTGTCACAGTAAATATTAAGGATTACATTGTTCAACACTCCTATGTGCTTTTAACACTACAATTAATGGAAAAATTCGGCGCGAATGTTGAATATGATAATAATCTAAAAAAAATAGTAGTTCATCCTTCGCATTACACTCCACAAGATATAGAGTTAGAAGCAGATGCTTCTACGGCATGTTATTTTCTAGCTCTTGCAGCACTGACAAATGGTAAAATTCGAATCGATAATCTAACCTATGAAACAAAACAGCCAGATATAAAAATGGTAGATGTTCTTGAACAAATGGGATGTAAGGTAACAAAGGGCTCGTCTTTTATTGAGTTAGAAGGGGTTTCCCAATTAAAAGGTGGATTTGAAATTTCTATGAGGGAGATGTCAGATCAGACTTTAACATTAGCAGCAATAGCTCCGTTTGCAGATAGAGGAATAACCATAAAGGATGTTGAACATATACGTCATCACGAATCAGATCGAATTAGTGTAATATGTGAATCTTTAACTCAACTAGGTATTAGAGTGGAGGAATTTAAAGATGGATTAAAAGTGTTTCCAGGTAACCCAAAACCAACTTTGTTAAATACTCATGATGATCATAGAGTTGCTATGTCGTTAGCACTTATTGGTTCCAAAGTTGAAGGGATTCAAATAAATGATCCAGGATGTGTTTCTAAAACTTGTCCCCAGTATTTTAGGTTGTTGGAGAGCTTAGGCTTGAATATAAGTCATCTTTAAATGTTGCTTAAAGTGATTAACAAACGGTACTTTACTCGAAGAAGAAACCTAAAAAAGTCGGATCCTTAACGTACAGGAAATCGACTTTTTTTAGGTTGAAACTCGCTTAGCGTACAAAATTTCCGAAATGTTGGCGGTACCCCTATAATAATTATAATGATTTTTGGAATAAAATCGATGTACTGGAGAATATCAGGATTATCCGTCAATAAAACTAAACCGTATCAACACAGGATACGGTTTTCTTTACTATAACCCTCTATAAAAACTGTCTAATATTCTGTTGACACACCAAATTTAATATCAGGGAACAAAAGTTTTTATACTCTATTCTGGTTTAAATATAACCTTGATGTTGTTATCCTTCTTCTCATCAAATACTTTGTAAGCTTCGTCTGCCTCTTCAAGCGGGAAAGTATGTGTAAGAATTTCTGTAGGATCAAATACTTCATCTTTAATCATCTCGTAAAGTTTAGGCATTAGATGAATAACAGGAGCCTGTCCACTTGTTATTTTAATATTACGGTTAAATATTAAATCTAGAGGGAAATTATCAGCAGGTGATCCATAGATACCAGTAAGCTGTATTGTCCCAAACTTTCTTACTGATTCAGTAGCAGTAAGTATAGGACTTATTGTTCCACGTTGTTGAGAATGCTCAGATAGCTCCTGTTCTGGACTCGATTGCTGTCCATCCATTCCTACACAATCAATAACAACATCTGCGCCGCCTCGAGTTTTTTCTTTAAGAAGTTTACCTATTTCTTGTTCTTCATCAAAGTTATACACTTCAGCACCATTGTACTTTTTGGCGTGATTGAGACGATGCTGTACATTGTCAATCGCAATCACTCTCTCTGCACCTTTTAGTTTCGCAAACTTCTGCGCCATTAAACCGATAGGACCACAACCTAATACAATGACTGTATCTCCCGGTTTAACGCCTGAGTGTTCTACACTCCAGTAAGCAGTAGGTACAACGTCTGATAAGAATAAAACTTGCTCGTCTTTTAGATTGTTATCAGGAACCTTAAATGAGGAAAAGTCAGCATGAGGTACTCTTAAGTATTCTGCCTGTCCTCCCCAGTGATTACCATGAAGGTTACCAAAACCGAATAATCCACCATTATCTAACTTCCAGTTCGCTGGTGTTTCATTAGAATTGTCACACTGAGATTCCATGTCGTTATCGCAGTAGAAACAGTCCCCACACCCAATATTAAAAGGTATTACCACACGATCCCCTTTCTTTAGTTTTTTCACATCTTTTCCTACCTCTTCAACAATACCCATCGGTTCATGTCCAATGACAAAACCAGGTTCCATGAATAAATCACCTTGATGATATAAATGTAAATCTGAACCACAAATCCCAGATGCTGTTATCTTTATAATTGCATCAGTTGATTCAATAATCTTAGCATCTTCAACTTCTTCCATCTTCATCTTCTTATGTCCTTGATAAGTGACTGCTTTCATGTAATAACACTCCATTCTAAATATTATTTACATACATGCTACAATATACCTCTTTCCACGACTTATAAACATAAATCTGGTGTGTCAACAGAATATTAGACAGTTTTTATAGAAGTTTTCTTTATACTCCTTTGGCGTGAGATAATTCAATGCACCATGGGGTCTAATATTGTTATACCAGTTTACGTAGTCGAATAGTTCGATGTTTAATTGTTTTAATGATATAAAAGTATATTGGTTAATAAATTCAGTTTTCATCGCTTTGAACGTGGTTTCAGCCACAGCGTTGTCATAAGGACAGCCTTTCATACTAAGTGATCTTTCAATATCAAAGCCATCTAAAACTTCATCAATCAGCTGGTTATCGAACTCCTTTCCTCTGTCTGTGTGAAACATCTGCACATCTCTTAAATCATGCTTAATGGTGCTGATTGATGACAAGACCAGCTCAGCATTCTTTCTTGAACCTGCACTGTACCCAACAATTTCTCGATTAAAGAGATCAATAAATACACATATGTAATGCCATTTTCCTGCTACTTTTACATATGTTAAATCACTGACAATGACTTCCATTGGTTGTGCTCTGTTAAAATCTCGGTCTAGACCATTCGTGATCAGACGCTCGTTCGACTTCGACGGATAGGGCCTATAGCTTGCGATAGTATAGGTTGACACCAGATTGTTCTGTTTCATGACCCGACCGATGCGTCTTCTCGAGACTGTCAAACCTAGTTTATGTAACGCATTTTTTATTCTTCGGGTACCAAAACATTTTCGGTTTGAATTAAATACCTGAATAATCGTTTCATTGATATCGTTATCGCGCTCACACTGCTTGTTGGTTCTTTGTTTATTAATTTCAAAATAATAGGTACTTCTAGAGATTTGCAGGACTTTGCACATTGCTGACACTGAATATTTGTGTGCATTCTTACGAATGACTTCTATTTTCGTCCCATGATCAGCGCTGCTTGCTTTAGAATCTCGTTTTCCATTTTTAACTGTTGAATGTCTTTGCGAAGTCTTCTGAGTTCGCGCTCTTCTTCAGATAAATTGTCAATATGATTAAATGAACCTGTGTTCTGATGATTTTTAACCCATTTATCTAAAGCTGAAGCCGTGAGATCATACTCCCGTACAATTTCAGATTTTGATTTACCATTTTCAAATAATCGGACCATCTGTAGTTTAAATTCAGGGGTAAATGTTCTTCTCGTTCTTGACATAAAAAAACGCCTACTTTCATTGATTTAACAATAACCTCCCTCATAGGAGTTGTCCAATCAAGTGTAGACGATTCACAGTGTATCGGTTAATCCTGAGATTCCAAAAGGCTCCATTAACCTCATTACTTGTGATACGATTGCCCTAACCAGTGATATTGCTAAAAAAAAAACGATATCAACAAAACGTTGATATCGTATTCTTATGCCACTGCTTAAATGTTCTTGCTTTATCATTATTCAAATATGAAGAATTGTAATTTCATCAATCATGAGCCTTACACTTTTATACTAGGTATAACATTTAACAGTGCATTTTTATTACTTTTATGCCAGTTATCTAACTCATTCTCTATATCTTGAAATATAGCTTTAAAAGCTTCCTGACTTGAATAATCAATAACAAATTCTTTTATAATATTATGGGTTTGTATATGGTTAAAATCTTTAAATACATTAGGCTTGCTGTTCATTATTGTTCTTGTTTCTTTATCTTCTACATCAATCAAAACGTGGAGTTTTGTGGGCAGCATAAACCCTTTTGATTCATAATCGCCTGCACCGATTTCATAATGAATTTTATATTTTCCCCAGCTGATATGGAAAAGCTGAAAATAAAAAGCTTTTGCCGTCACTTTTCTATATACATGAAAGCTAGTCTCTTCTTCTATAGCTGGAAAAATCTTTTTTCCAACTTTATCTTTTCAATTTTGTCTGCTAAAATGTCTAACTGTTGTTCTCCATTCTTCACAATTTCAGTCAATTCTGCTGAATGCTTACTATTGAAGAGCTCCCATTCATTATTCAACTCCATCGCTTCCCCTCCCTATAGGTGTTCCACTTTATATAGCTCACGCCAAAACTAATAATCAAAAAACTGCCATCCACTGTCTCTGGACAGATACGATGGCAGCGATAATATGACTTTATTTAGGAAGCTTGGAAGCAAGGACGTCAATATTTTCAATCACTGGTGGCTCTACGAAAAGTTCAGGAGCTTTCTCCATCAATGCCGCAGCCACTTGACCAGAAAGGTGTGCTTGACGACCTGTGTCGTCCGGGAATGCGTCAAAGATGCCGAATGTCGTAGGTCCAAGTCGGATTGCAAACCATGCGATCGTTTCTGACTCCTCCTGAACCACAGGTAGGGCCCCACGTAGGAAGCTTTCAACTTCCGCTTCTTTTCCAGGTTTTGCTTCAAGTCGAACCAATAGCGCTACATTAACCATTTTTCTATCTCCTCCTCAAATTAGAAATTTCATCCATATAAAGTCTATAGTCTGCTAGGTGTTTGATTATATTCTATTTCAATAATGCTAATGATTCACGATTAAAATCTTCTAAGTCATCAGGTGTACGTGATGTTACGATACTACTATCTACAACAACTGATTCGTCTACTACTGTTGCACCTGCATTCTCTAAATCTTTACGTACAGATAAGTAACCCGTTAGCTTTTTACCTTTTAATAAATCTGTATCGATTAATAACTGTGGTCCGTGACAGATTGCAAATACAGGTTTTTCATTAGCAACAAATCCTTTTGTAAATTCACCGAATCGTCCTTGCTCATCACCACGTAACATATCTGGTGAGAATCCGCCTGGAATGAATAATGCATCGAAGTCATCAGGTTTAACGTCATCGATTGCTTTATCAATCGTTACTTCAGTATTCCCTTGTTTACCTTTTACTGTACTACCAGCTTCTTTACCAATAACAGTAATTTCATGTCCTTCTTTTTCAAAAGCCTCAGCCGGGCTCGTAAATTCTATATCTTCAAATAAATTGTCTAATACTACTGCGATTTTCTTAGTCATAATATAAATTCCTCCTAATTTAATAGTGAGTTCGTCATCAATATGTGAGAACTATAATTCTATTTTACCTTTAATATATACACATTAAAAATATATTGCTCAATTATATCAAACTACTTAAACGTTTAATTTTATGAATAATTACTCCGGTTTAAATACGACTTTAATATTTCTCGTTTTTCATCAAATACTTTATAAGCCTCATCGGCTTTTTCTAAAGGAAAAGTATGTATGATAATTTCAGTAGGATCAAATACTTCATCTTTTAAATCACTATCTGCCACAACAAAAGAAGAAAAAAAAGATTTATCAGCTATGTGAATACCTATTAATTCACTATCTTTATTAAGGATAGGGCACATATTGCCCAAACGAAGTATCAGCTTAGTATATCTTCTTACTACATATACTTGCTTTTACTTTACCATCACTAAAAATATCTTACTTTTTTCACTACTAAATACACTCCCTTTATTTTTGAATGTAATTAGATAAATGTTTCCCAGTTACGCTATCTTGTATGCTAAGGACACCTTCTGGGTAACCACTGTATAATAATCTTCCTCCTTGTTGACCAGCAGCTGGTCCCATATCAATTAACCAGTCTGATTCTGTCATCATTGACAAGTTATGCTCGATTAGAACGACGGTATTACCTTCATCCACTAATTGATTAAATAATTCGATCAGCACATGGATATCCCTTTCATGTAACCCTGTTGTTGGTTCATCAAAAATAAAGATGTGGTCAGTCACTTGATTGATTAAATACGCACTGAGCTTTACACGTTGAATTTCTCCACCTGAAAGTGTGTCCAATGATTGTCCAAGTGTCATATAGCCTAGACCAGTGGCAGCGAGGGATTTTAATATCTCCAGAATTTTATGATGTGTATTGAAGTAATTTATTCCTTCTTCCACCGTTAATTGTAAGACATCTGCAATAGAGTAACCATCTACTTTAGCATCTAGAACTTCCTGTCTATAACGTGTTCCATGACATACTTCACAAACTTGTGAAAAATCAGGCATAAACGCAAGTTCTGTTTTAAGAATTCCTTTTCCTTTACAGTTTGGACAAGCACCTTCAGAATTATAGCTGAACATACTTTTCTTTAGCCCTGTCTCCTTACTGAAAAATGCTCGTAATTCATCAAATGTATTGGTATAAGTTAATATATTTGAACGATTTGAAGCATTAATAGCTTTTTGATCGATGAATATAACATTTTTAATCTGTTTAAACCCAGTTTTTATGAGCGTACTCTTACCAGAACCAGCAACCCCTGTAATAACAGAAATAGCATTTTTAGGGAGATACACTTCAACATTTTTGACGTTATTTTTTGTAACTGGACCGATATGAATCATTTCTTGAGATGACCTTGGAACTTTTAGTTGATGTTTTTCTTTGAGTTCTTGTCCAGTCGCAGTGTGGGAGTCGAGAAGTTGATCGTATGTTCCTTCAAATGTAATTCTACCCCCATTTTTACCGGCACCTGGTCCTACGTCAACAATGTGATCTGCAATCTTAATAATATCAGGATCGTGTTCAACCACAATAACTGTATTTCCTTTATCCCGAATAGACATAATTATGCGATTGATATTTTCAATATCTTCAGGATGCAGTCCAACACTCGGTTCATCGATAATGTATACGAGATCGGTCAGTGGGCTACTTAAATGACGAATAAGCTTAATACGCTGAGATTCACCACCTGATAATGTAGGTGTTTCTCGACCAAGTGTCAAATAACCAAGTCCAATATCAACTAGAGATTGAAGTTGCTGTTTAAGCGGCTTTACAATATATGCAGCTGTTTTATCAGTAAGATAGTCTAAAAACAGGATATTTTCTACGATACTTTGATTTGTAAAATCAGCAATATCTGCACCGTTAATTTTGCAGCTTAAAATACGTTGATTTAAACGTTTTCCGTGACAGTTAGGACAAACCATTGTCGTTACAACACGCTCATATTCATCCGGCCACCTGCTCTTTTCATAGCCATCATTAATAATAAACAGTCGCCTGAATCGATAGACGACCCCTTCATATTTTGCAGTACGGGGCCATTCTTCAGGAGGATTGGTCAGTTTGGTCGGCTCTAAATAAAGTAATTGATGCATCTCTTCCTTCGAATAATCTTTCAGCTTCTTATCATTATCAAATAGACCCGAATGCGTATAGCTTTTACCACGCCAGTGATCTGGTCCGAATGTAGGAAAATTAATTCCATGTTCGTTTAAAGATTTGTCATAATCCAGCAATTCATCGATATCAATTTCCTCGACATATCCTAAGCCTTGGCATCTCTCACACATTCCTGCCGAATTATTGAATGAAAATTCATTTGAATATCCGACAAATGGTTGACCAATACGAGACCATAGTAGACGAACAGCAGAATAAATGTCGGAAATTGTACCTACTGTAGAGCGCGAGTTACCACCAAGTCTTTTCTGACTAATGACCATTGAAACAGGAAGATTTTGAATGGAATCTACATCAGGTTTCTCATAATGAGTTAATTGATTCTGTATATATGAAGAATAAGTTTCATTGAGTAGACGCTCAGATTCAGCTGCAATCGTACTAAATACTAATGAAGATTTTCCAGATCCTGATTTTCCTGTAAAAACGGTCAATTGATGCTTTGGAAGACTTAACGAAACATTTTTTAAATTATTTTGTCGTGCACCTTTGATGATGATATTTTTCATCCCAAACTTCCTCTCCATAATTAAATATATTTATATTTTTTACCTTTTTAACGAGAAATAAGTTTATAAGTATCAATTTTAAAGTTCCAAATTTTTAGCTGAATTTCCGATTATATTTTATTAAAAAATTTAGGGAAATTCTATAATCAAGTTAGCCACCTACGGTGTGCTTTAAAAAATTTAAATGTACGCAGATTGTAAAATTAAGCTAGACAACTAAAAAAGCCTTCTGTGCTAAACTTAATATGTATTTCCGACCAAAGAAAACATTAAGGAGTTAGCACAAATAGCCTATACACATCTTACCACGGATGAACTTGCGTCCATAGAATTATATTACCACCAGAAAATTTCGGTCAGTGAGATCTGCCGGAGAATTAAGCGTTAAAGAGAGATCGTCTATAATGTAATTAATGCACTCAAAGCAGGTATATCTGTACTGGAATTCTATCAGAACGATAAGAAAAGAAAATCTCTTTGCAGAAGACGTAGAATCGTCCTTCCTAAGCATCAGATCAGTTATATTCAAAAAAGGATAGCCGACGGCTGGACACCTGACACCATCATAGGCAGAAATGAAGAATCTATCAGCTGTTCTGTTAAAATTCTGTACAGAATGTTCAGAGAAGATATTCTTCCTGTTCACTCACTTCCGATGAAAGGGAAAAGAAAACCTAACAGTCATCATGAGAAAAGAGGTCGTCAGACTTTCAAACGTCACATTTCAGAAAGAACAGTTGAATTTCCTGACTTTGATAAAGCGTTCGGTCATCTTGAAGGCGATACGATTATTGGTCGTCACCATGGTAGCGCAGTCATCACCCTTGTTGAACGCGTTTCTAAGATGATCATCACCTTACGACCGGAAGGTCGCAAGGCATCCGACATTGAAAAAGCATTAAACAGTATGTTTTCGGTTTTACCTTATCGTCTCTTTAAATCCATTACATTCGACTGCGGTAAAGAGTTTTCCAGCTGGAAGTCAATCAGTAACCCACACGATATATCTATCTTTTTTGCTGATCCAGGTACACCTTCGCAGCGTACCCTGATTAAACGGATATAATATAATAAAAAACACATAAAAAGAAAAATTTCGCCATTGAATATAACGGGTTCAGTTAAGAGGGAGAAAGACGTATACGTAAAATAGTCCACACCTGTTTTTAGATGTAGACTATTTTATAGGACCTACTATTTGTTATATTTAATAAAATATTACTATGATGGATAACGTGCGGAACGCTTATTTGGCCTTATTTTTTGTCGATAACCAAGTCTAACTATTCTATGTAACTCATTTTTTACAACACGCGAATTGATAACAGAGACAATATACTCTCGATTCAGTGGGACATCCTTACTTGTTATTTCTATTTCTTCGGCATCTTCTAGCATCCTTTTAATGCTATTATTTATCGCATAGTGTTTAATAATCCAATCATCAACTGTTCGGACTTCATAATTCTCTGTTAACTTAATATAAACTAGATTATTCACCAAAATCTTTAAAACACTTCTAATCACATATGTACCAAGCATTCTCTCTATTGTTATCCCTCACCTAAAAAGTGAAAAAAGAGTACAAAAAAAGGAAGCCTCTGTTATGTTTAAAGTGCCTAAACCCAAACATTGGAGGTTCCCTTATGGCTACTTTAAACGAAATGAAAACAAACTTCAACCCTACTTTGAAAATAGGTCTATCCCATGAAAGAATTACTTCGGATGGAGGGCTTATTCTTTATAAAGAGGCCGCACAAAAGATCGGCTATTTCCAATCTCTTCATAACACCCTGCATATTCAAGATAACCGGAATTTCCATGAACATAGCTATCCGTCCGTTGTTGAGCAACTTGTCTTTCAACATCTAGCGGGATATCACCGCGATCACGCTGCGAAACACCTTGTGGACGATCCCACATTTACTCTGGTTACAGAAAAGGACTACTTGGCTAGTCAACCAACCCTTTCTAGAACATATGGTGTTCTCACATCCGAAAACATAGACCAAAGCAATGATTTCCTCCTTCAGGCAAGTATCGATGTTCATCAACGTTTAGATCAACAACAGATCACGATCGATGTCGATTCCACGTATTTTCAAACCTATGGAAATCAGGAAAAAAGTGCCTTTAACGTGCATTACAAAACAACTGGATTTCACCCCTTGTTAGCGTTCGATTGTATGACAGGTATGTGTCTCCGTGCGGTTAATCGCTCTGGAGAACAATATACATCGAAAGGGGCGGAAGACATGGTGACAGATATTATCGAAGGATACTTAAACAAGCTTCCGCATATGGATATTCTCGTCCGTGGTGATAGTGGATTTGCCATCCCTTCCTTGTATAAAACATGCGAAGCGAAACAAGTTCATTATGTCATTCGGCTAAAAGCAAACGCAAAACTTCATTCCATGGCGGAAGAAATAAGCCCTGCCCCTTCTCCTTCTTCTGAACATGGGGAGGTTCATTATGATGAATTTGACTATCAGGCAAGTTCCTGGGATCGTCCAAGAAGAGTAGTTGTTCGATATGAAAGGCAAGCAAACGAACTTCTCTTTACCCATACTTTCATTGTGACGGGCCTGACTTCCGAGCCAAAGATGATTTTCCGGCTTTACAAAAAACGAGGAGAAATGGAGCTGTTTATTAAGGAAGCCAAAAATGATTTTGGCTGTAAATATACAAGCAGCCATGATTTTACGGCCAACTGCGCAAGAATGATGATCGCCCTCATCGCCTATAACTTACATATCGCTGCGAAGAATCTATTCTTTACTGCCGCGCTTAAATCGTTTCGGATGGGAACGTTTAGAAGCTTGGTAATCAAAATAGGAGCGAAACTTACGAAATCGGGCCGTTATCTTCATTTGAAACTGTCGAAATCCTTCGTCTACCAGGAAGAGTTCTTTAAGACGCTGCGGTTGATCCAAACCTAAAACATTATAAAGTCCCCTGAAATTTTGAAATTCATTCACGTGCAAGGGTGAAGTCTGCCCTTTTTTAGGTCAACTCGTCATCAAAGAAGCGTTTCATATATAAAAATCTCATTTTTCTTCTATTGTCCAAGCAAAGAACGTGATACATTCCTTACAAACAGCTGATTTCTTGAAATCCAGGAGATTTTCTTTGATTATTATGGTGCTATGAATAATCTAGGTTTAAAAATGTTCTCATAAAGACAGAATCATCTGCAAGCAGAATTGTTTTCAAATTAAATAGCACCCTTCTCTATAATTCAGGCAAATTATGAAAGGGAAATTACAGGGAGAATCCTGGCGGCCAGGCTACCATGGCGTGAATATGCTGTAGGTCCGTGACTTTGCGTCTTTTACTTTCGTAAAATTTGCCCTATTAGTTATATTAGCACATAGAAATTTGTCGATAAATAGCCAATTGAGTAAAATGTACTATTTTACTAAAAAAATTTTAAAAAAGAACTACTAAAATTATAGAACTATTCTATTATTTATTCATTCATAAATGAGTTTCGATTTCGCTCAGCCATCCATTTTGTCAACGAACGTGACAGGTTAGTGGAAAATCGTTTTAACATATTGAGCGGTGGCTAGAAAAAAAGAGAGCTCAGATATGTAGTAGATAAAATAAGGAGTAAATTTGGTGCAGATTCTCTTGTAAGCGCTGTGTTATATACATCCATCGGTAAGGCCGTGCATCGTTCTAAACTTGTACAAGGCCATAAAAAGTTGCGATTAAGAGAACTTCTTCTTACCCAAATCATTTTAATTTATACTTTGGGTATTAACTGAAACGGTATAAAATAGGTAGCTGTAAATGATTTCTCCTAGTTTTTATTCCATTAATCGGATTAATTGATAAATAAAAAGAAGCAGTTTGTCCGCTTCCCCTCCCTATAGGTGTTCCACTTTATATAGCTCACGCCAAAACTAATAATCAAAAAACTGCCATCCACTGTCTCTGGACAGATACGATGGCAGCGATAATATGACTTTATTTAGGAAGCTTGGAAGCAAGGACGTCAATATTTTCAATCACTGGTGGCTCTACGAAAAGTTCAGGAGCTTTCTCCATCAATGCCGCAGCCACTTGACCAGAAAGGTGTGCTTGACGACCTGTGTCGTCCGGGAATGCGTCAAAGATGCCGAATGTCGTAGGTCCAAGTCGGATTGCAAACCATGCGATCGTTTCTGACTCCTCCTGAACCACAGGTAGGGCCCCACGTAGGAAGCTTTCAACTTCCGCTTCTTTTCCAGGTTTTGCTTCAAGTCGAACCAATAGCGCTACATTAACCATTTTTCTACCTCCTCCTCAAATTAGAAACTTCATCCATTATTATATCACATAACATTCCATCTTTATAAGTACACACTTTATTGTTACATAGTATAAAAAGTATACTATATCCTGAATTATTCACAGATTTTCTAAAATAGGCTAATATCGCCTATCTAATCAGCTTTCTCGTTCAAATTTAATGCATTAAAAAAATGAAAAAAGAATCCACTTCTGATAAAGTTAAATCACCATAAAATAACCATCAGAAAGGATTCTTATAATGGCTACTTTACCCCAATTAACTCTTGATTTCAATCGTCAAATTAAAGTAACGAATGATGGAGGTTCTCTTTCCTCTGATACAGGTGAATTCATCTTTAGAGAATTCGATGAGAAAATGGGTTTCTCAAAGACGTTGGCTAAACACTTAAACTTGAAAGATTCCAGAACTTACTTTGTTCATTCAAATGAAAATTTACTTCGTCAAAAGATCTATCAAATGATTGCCGGCTATTCAGAAGATGACGCTGCTGACCAGCTAACGAATGATCCTGTGTTCACCCAAATCATTGGGACACCGGCCTTAGCTTCCCAGCCTGGTTTATCTCGCTTTTTTAGACGGTTTGATCAAACATCTATCGAACAATTAGAACGGGCCAATCAAGAGCTGATCGATAAAGTTCATACGTTCAGAGATTCTAAAGCACTTATCTTTGATTTGGATTCAACTCATTCAGATACCTACGGGCATCAAGAGTCAGCGGCTTACAATGCTCATTATGGAACCATTGGTTTCCATCCATTAGTCGCTTTTGATGGTGTAACCGGCGACTTTTTGAAGGCAAAGCTGCGTTCTGGAAATGTGTACACTTCTAACGGTGTAATTGAATTTATACAACCACTTATTGAACATTACAACGAGAAATTCCCGGAAACTTCATTATTTGTTCGCGGAGATAGTGGTTTTGCCGTCCCTGCTTTATATGATTTGTGCGAAAAAGAATCGGTTTATTACGTCATTCGACTAAAGTCTAATGCTCAACTTCAACAGATTGCGGAAGAATACCGTCCTACCTCTTTGCCTTCAGATGTCACAAAGACCGAATGCTATTTTGAAGAAACGATTTATCAAGCGAAGTCATGGTCTAAACCTAGAAAAGTGATTATACAATCGATACGTCCAGCAGGTGAACTGTTGTTTATCCATTCATTTTTTGTGACCAATTTAGAAGTTGCCTTTTCTCCAAAAGATATCGTCCGTGCGTACCAAAAAAGAGGGACGATGGAGAACTATATCAAGGAGGCCAAGAATGGTTTCAAATTCGATCAAATGAATAGTCATTTTTTTCAAGTGAACGAGGTAAGAATGATGTAGAGTCTTCTAGCTTATAACTTAACGAATTGGCTGCCAACCCTTGCTTTACCACCTGAACAAAAGAAGATGCAAATTGAAACTATTCGAACACGACTTATTAAAGTGGCAAGTAAGTTAGTAAAGTCAGGGAGATCCCTACACTTTAAATTATCTTCAAGTTTTGTCTATCAAGACTTCTTTTGGAAGGTGCTTGGCCGAATTCAAAGATTACAGATAGAATAACCTGCTCATTTGACACGTTTTTAAAATCAGGGTTAATTCCAAGGGAGAAGTCTGCCCAAAAAGGGTAATTTTCAGAACTGAATTCTGAAAAAACTGTATCCAAGAAAAAAATAAACACCATTCTTTCAAAAGAACGGAAATCTAATCGACTTTTGGCTAGAACCATGCCTTTTGACGAAGGTATGAATAATTCAGGTTAAATAAACGAGTATAGAACATTTCTTTAAGAAATCATATCTATCCAATATTTTCTCCAGCAACAATATCATTCATCACATCTTCTAATGTTACATTTTTTAAAACTTTCTCCATTGCCCCTTGTGCGGTCGCAAATATAGGTTCTATAGTATTTTGGATATTCCGGCCAACGGGACAATTAAGCTGTGGATTTTCGTGTATACTGAATAATTCTTTATCTTGAACAACATTTACCGCTTTATAGACATCGAACAAGGTAATATCAGATAGTTTCATTGTAAGTTTTGCTCCTGCAATACCTGGGTGTACTTCGATCAAACCAGCTTTTTTAAGCATGCCCATAAGTTTCCGTATCACTGCTGGATTTGTGTTAACGCTCGAAGCTAAAAATTCAGAAGATGTTATTCCATCTTTATTAAATTCAATTAGAGTCAATATATGAATTCCGACAGCAAATCGGCTGCTAATGGACATTTACCTTCACCCCTTTATAAATTTCTATTTCAATATCTAATATCATGTAATTAATTTAGTTACAAGTTTATTGTATCAAATAGCAGGCAAAAAACAAATATTGCTATTCCTGTTGACAATTCAGTTACAAGTAACTAATATGAATACATGTAATCATTATTGTTACACCAAAAGCGAATTAGGGGGATTGGAAAATGAAAATATTAGTTACAGGGGCAACAGGAAAATTAGGTTCGAAGGTTGTAGAAGCAATATTGAAAACCCTGCCTGCAAGTAAGCTGGCGGTGAGTGTCCGGAACGCCGAGAAAGCAGAAGGGCTTCGTGCTCGTGGAGTGGAAGTTCGTCAAGCAGATTTTGACCATCCAGAAACTTTGGAGAAAGCATTTGAAGGAATTGACCGCTTATTGATCATCTCTGCGGATGGCGACAATGAAACGAGAATCCACCAACATACTAATGCTGTCCAAGCAGCGGAACGTGCAGGAGTAAAATTCATTGCCTACACAAGCTTAGCCAATGCTAAAGAAAGCAAAAATCTTATGGCGCCGCCTCATGTCGCGACTGAAGAATCCATTATGAAGACTGGTATCCCCTACTCTTTCTTGCGCAACAACTGGTATTTTGAAAACGAAATCGGAAGCATTCAAGGTGTCCTAGCAGGAGCTCCATGGGTCACTTCTGCCGGTGAAGGCAAAGTGGGCTGGGCATTGCAACAAGATTACGCAGATGCAGCGGCAGCGGTTCTGGTTGGGGACGGCCACGACAATACAGTGTACGAACTTTCAGGTCCTCTTTTAACCCAAGAAGAATTGGCATCTGCTCTTGGCGATATATTGGGTAAAGAAGTGCCTGTACAACAAGTGAGTGACGTAAAATATGCAGAGATTATGAAAGGCTTAGGTTTACCCGATTTTGTGATTCCGATTGTTGTAGGAATCCAAGAAAGCATCCGGAACGGTTCACTTGAAGTGGAAAGCAACGATTTCGAGAAAATTCTTGGTCGCACACTGCCGATCAATGAATCATTGAACCAACTTATTAATAC